>NZ_JBJJLA010000010.1:0-206906 GCF_045449715.1 Marinobacter shunpengi
CGTAGGTCATCTCTTTCTAACGGCCAATAAAAAACCCCGGCAGCGTTAGCTGTCGGGGTTTTGGGATTAAGAGCCTGACGATGACCTACTCTCGCATGGGCAACGCCACACTACCATCGGCGCTGGTCTGTTTCACTGCTGAGTTCGGGATGGGATCAGGTGGTTCCAGACCGCTATGGTCGTCAGGCAAAACGGTTGATCACTGGGATGGATGAGATTGAAGTGCTTTACGATCAAGGTTATCGCAGTTGTCTTGGGTGTTATATAGTCAAGCCGCACGAGCAATTAGTACCGGTTAGCTCAACGCCTCGCAGCGCTTACACACCCGGCCTATCAACGTCCTGGTCTTGAACGGCTCTTCAGGGGCCTCGAGGGCCCGGGGAGATCTCATCTTGGAAGGGGCTTCCCGCTTAGATGCCTTCAGCGGTTATCCCGTCCGAACATAGCTACCGGGCAGTGCCACTGGCGTGACAACCCGAACACCAGAGGTTCGTCCACTCCGGTCCTCTCGTACTAGGAGCAGCTTTCCTCAAATCTCCAACGTCCACGGCAGATAGGGACCGAACTGTCTCACGACGTTCTAAACCCAGCTCGCGTACCACTTTAAATGGCGAACAGCCATACCCTTGGGACCGGCTTCAGCCCCAGGATGTGATGAGCCGACATCGAGGTGCCAAACACCGCCGTCGATGTGAACTCTTGGGCGGTATCAGCCTGTTATCCCCGGAGTACCTTTTATCCGTTGAGCGATGGCCCTTCCATACAGAACCACCGGATCACTATGACCTACTTTCGTACCTGCTCGACGTGTCTGTCTCGCAGTTAAGCGGGCTTGTGCCATTACACTAACCGCATGATGTCCGACCATGCTTAGCCCACCTTTGTGCTCCTCCGTTACGCTTTGGGAGGAGACCGCCCCAGTCAAACTACCCACCACACAGTGTCCTCATCCCCGATCAGGGGACCAAGTTAGAACCTCAAACATGTCAGGCTGGTATTTCAAGGTTGGCTCCACCGGAACTGGCGTCCCGGTTTCAAAGCCTCCCAGCTATCCTACACAAACATGCTCAAAGTTCACTGTGAAGCTATAGTAAAGGTTCACGGGGTCTTTCCGTCTAGCCGCGGATACACCGCATCTTCACGGCGATTTCAATTTCACTGAGTCTCGGGTAGAGACAGCGCCCCCATCGTTACGCCATTCGTGCAGGTCGGAACTTACCCGACAAGGAATTTCGCTACCTTAGGACCGTTATAGTTACGGCCGCCGTTTACCGGGGCTTCGATCAAGAGCTTCGTCCGAGGACTAACCCCATCAATTAACCTTCCGGCACCGGGCAGGCGTCACACCGTATACGTCCACTTTCGTGTTAGCACAGTGCTGTGTTTTTAATAAACAGTCGCAGGGGCCTGGTATCTTCGACCGGCCTCGGCTCCACCCGCAGGGGTTTCACCTAACGCCGGCGTGCCTTCTCCCGAAGTTACGGCACCATTTTGCCTAGTTCCTTTACCCGAGTTCTCTCAAGCGCCTTGGGATTCTCACCCTGACCACCTGTGTCGGTTTGGGGTACGGGCCCGAGTAGCCTGAAGCTTAGAAGATTTTCCTGGAAGCCTGGCATCAATGACTTCCCGCCCTGAAAGGGCAGTCGTCGTCACGTCTCGGAATTGAGGACCCGGATTTGCCTAAGTCCCCTTCCTACACGCTTAAACCGGGACAACCGTCGCCCGGCTCACCTAGCCTTCTCCGTCTCTCCATCGCAGCTACCCAAGGTACGGGAATATTAACCCGTTTCCCATCGACTACACCTTTCGGTCTCGCCTTAGGGGCCGACTCACCCTGCGCCGATTAGCGTTGCGCAGGAACCCTTGGTCTTCCGGCGTGGGGGTTTTTCACCCCCATTATCGTTACTCATGTCAGCATTCGCACTTCTGATACCTCCAGCATGCCTCTCGACACACCTTCGCAGGCTTACAGAACGCTCCCCTACCCCGCATACTTGCGTATGCAGCCGCAGCTTCGGTGACCAGTTTGAGCCCCGTTACATCTTCCGCGCAGGCCGACTCGACTAGTGAGCTATTACGCTTTCTTTAAAGGATGGCTGCTTCTAAGCCAACCTCCTAGCTGTCTGAGCCTTCCCACATCGTTTCCCACTTAACTGGTACTTGGGGACCTTAGCTGGCGGTCTGGGTTGTTTCCCTCTCCACAACGGACGTTAGCACCCGCTGTGTGTCTCCCGGATAGTACTCACTGGTATTCGGAGTTTGCATCGGGTTGGTAAGTCGGGATGACCCCCTAGCCGAAACAGTGCTCTACCCCCAGTGGTATTCGTCCGAGGCGCTACCTAAATAGCTTTCGGGGAGAACCAGCTATCTCCGGGCTTGATTAGCCTTTCACTCCGATCCACAAGTCATCCCCTGGCTTTTCAACGACAGTGGGTTCGGGCCTCCAGTGCCTGTTACGGCACCTTCACCCTGCTCATGGATAGATCGCCCGGTTTCGGGTCTATGCCCAGCGACTAAGTCGCCCTATTCAGACTCGGTTTCCCTACGGCTCCCCTACACGGTTAACCTCGCCACTGAACATAAGTCGCTGACCCATTATACAAAAGGTACGCCGTCACCCCACGAAGGGGCTCCGACTGCTTGTACGCATACGGTTTCAGGGTCTATTTCACTCCCCTCACAGGGGTTCTTTTCGCCTTTCCCTCACGGTACTGGTTCACTATCGGTCAGTCAGGAGTATTTAGCCTTGGAGGATGGTCCCCCCATGTTCAGACAGGATTACACGTGACCCGTCCTACTCGATTTCACTGAACTCAGGTTTCGGATACGGGGCTATCACCCACTATGGCGGTCCTTTCCAGAACCTTCTCCTACCAGTCGTCCAGCTTAAGGGCTGGTCCCCGTTCGCTCGCCGCTACTAAGGGAATCTCGGTTGATTTCTTTTCCTCGGGGTACTTAGATGTTTCAGTTCCCCCGGTTCGCCTCTTACACCTATGGATTCAGTGTAAGATACCGACCCGAAAGTCGGTGGGTTTCCCCATTCAGAGATGCCCGGATCACAGCTTGTTTGCCAGCTCCCCGAGCCTTATCGCAGGCTTCCACGTCTTTCATCGCCTCTGACTGCCAAGGCATCCACCGTATGCGCTTAGTTGCTTGACTATATAACCCCAAGACAACTGACCTGCGCCTCATCGTTCAACAGGAAATCGCCAACCACCGAAGTGATTCACCATTTCTCGCTTCTCGACGAGATTCAGAGACAGCCGACTGAAGCTATAAACAACCACTTCAACGACACACCGGATAACGCTTGATCGTTATCGCTGAGATTGACTCTGAACTAGAAGAATCAATCTCGTGTTTCAATCTCATCCGAATTGTTAAAGAGCAATTCTGACCCAGTGATCAGAAAGAAGGGCTTCGATGGTCATCAATTCGAAACACTTGTTTCTGCACACTGACTTGCGTCAGGTATTCAGGGATCGTCGACCAGGTTTTGGTGGAGCCAGGCGGGATCGAACCGCCGACCTCCTGCGTGCAAGGCAGGCGCTCTCCCAGCTGAGCTATGGCCCCTAATATCAGCCACTCACCAAGCCGGCAAACCGTGTTCACTCGCCGTACTCGGAAAATTGATCAGATCTAGGCGCGCCAAGGTGAAGCGTACATCAGTACGCGAGTCCTGGCGCAACGACGAGCTGGTCAATTTTGGTGGGTCTGGGTGGACTTGAACCACCGACCTCACCCTTATCAGGGGTGCGCTCTAACCACCTGAGCTACAGACCCGGTTTTGCTTGTCACAAACAAGCCAAGTCGGGCCCGAAAGACCCTTTGCTCTCTTCTCATTGACCAAGTAATTCGTGTGGACTCTGACCGAAACCTCCAGCTATCGTTAAGGAGGTGATCCAGCCGCAGGTTCCCCTACGGCTACCTTGTTACGACTTCACCCCAGTCATGAACCACACCGTGGTGATCGTCCTCCCGAAGGTTAGACTAACCACTTCTGGTGCAATCCACTCCCATGGTGTGACGGGCGGTGTGTACAAGGCCCGGGAACGTATTCACCGCGACATTCTGATTCGCGATTACTAGCGATTCCGACTTCACGCAGTCGAGTTGCAGACTGCGATCCGGACTACGACGCGTTTTATGAGATTAGCTCACCCTCGCGGGGTTGCAGCCCTCTGTGCGCGCCATTGTAGCACGTGTGTAGCCCTGGCCGTAAGGGCCATGATGACCTGACGTCATCCCCACCTTCCTCCGGTTTGTCACCGGCAGTCTCCCTAGAGTTCCCACCATGATGTGCTGGCAACTAGGGATAAGGGTTGCGCTCGTTACGGGACTTAACCCAACATCTCACGACACGAGCTGACGACGGCCATGCAGCACCTGTGTTTGGGTTCCCGAAGGCACCAATCCATCTCTGGAAAGTTCCCAACATGTCAAGGCCAGGTAAGGTTCTTCGCGTTGCGTCGAATTAAACCACATGCTCCACCGCTTGTGCGGGCCCCCGTCAATTCATTTGAGTTTTAACCTTGCGGCCGTACTCCCCAGGCGGTCTACTTAGTGCGTTAACTGCGCCACTAAGACTTCAAGAGTCCCAACGGCTAGTAGACATCGTTTACGGCGTGGACTACCAGGGTATCTAATCCTGTTTGCTCCCCACGCTTTCGCACCTCAGCGTCAGTATTGGTCCAGGTAGCCGCCTTCGCCACTGGTGTTCCTTCCTATATCTACGCATTTCACCGCTACACAGGAAATTCCACTACCCTCTACCATACTCTAGCCTGACAGTTCGGAATGCCGTTCCCAGGTTAAGCCCAGGGCTTTCACATCCCGCTTATCAAACCGCCTACGCGCGCTTTACGCCCAGTAATTCCGATTAACGCTTGCACCCTCCGTATTACCGCGGCTGCTGGCACGGAGTTAGCCGGTGCTTCTTCTGCAAGTAACGTCAAGCATGCTGGGTATTAGCCAACACGTTTTCCTCCTTGCTGAAAGTGCTTTACAACCCGAAAGCCTTCTTCACACACGCGGCATGGCTGGATCAGGGTTGCCCCCATTGTCCAATATTCCCCACTGCTGCCTCCCGTAGGAGTTCGGGCCGTGTCTCAGTCCCGATGTGGCTGATCATCCTCTCAGACCAGCTACGGATCGTCGCCTTGGTAGGCCATTACCCCACCAACTAGCTAATCCGACATAGGCACATCCAATAGCGCAAGGTCCGAAGATCCCCTGCTTTCCCCCGAAGGGCGTATGCGGTATTAATCCGGGTTTCCCCGGGCTATCCCCCACTACTGGGCAGTTTCCTATGCATTACTCACCCGTCCGCCGCTCGACAGCGGGGAGCAAGCTCCCCCTGTTTCCGCTCGACTTGCATGTGTTAGGCCTGCCGCCAGCGTTCAATCTGAGCCATGATCAAACTCTTCAGTTTAAATCATACAAGATCCGAAGATCTCTAATCTTGCTCAAGACAAAACTCATTCTCGACGAGTCGCTTGCCTCGATTATCTGTCGCCAGATAGTCTCGGCCAGCGCCCACACGAATTACTTGGTCAACTTGTTAAAGAGCGTTGAGCATCTGCTCAATCAAGGCCGCGTATTCTACATCAGATCGCCACCTTGTCAACGATTATTTCAAGGTTTTTAACGCCGCTCCCGAAGAAGACCTGAACCGCAAAAACCCAAATCAAACAACCGCTTACTTCGCCTTCCCGTTCAAGCCTCATGGGCCGTGTCCGTCGAAGTGGGGCGCATTCTACAGCCTCACCGATTCCTGTCAACGGCCAATACCAACTTTTTTAGGGCGGTTTCGGTTTGCCGCTACGCTATCGAACACTATTTATCCGATACGGTCATTTTTCAACCGGGTTTCAGAAAAACTACAGACTCACCTTCACCTTCGCAGCCGCTTTACTCGCCAACTCCCGGGCCTCATCAATAGTCTGACTCCTGGCCACAACCACCCCCATGCGCCGGCGGCCCTTGAGCTCTGGCTTACCGAAAAGGCGGAGCTGTACATCCGGCTCGGCAAGAACCTCCTCAAGATTGCCAAAGCCAGGTTGATCCGACTCTCCTTCCGGAAGGATCACTGCGGACGCGGAAGGGCCATTCTGGCGTATCGCCGGCACCGGCAAACCAAGGATGGCCCGGGCATGCAGGGCAAACTCGGACAGGTCCTGGGAAATCAGCGTGACCAGTCCGGTATCGTGGGGCCGCGGCGACACCTCGGAGAACCAGACCTCATCCCCTTTCACGAACAGCTCCACCCCGAATACGCCATAACCGCCCAGATCAGAGGTGATGACCTCGGCGATGGCGCAACTTCTTTCAAGCGCCCGGGGACTCATGGGCTGTGGCTGCCAGGATTCCCGGTAGTCTCCATCCTCCTGACGGTGACCAATAGGATCGCAGAAGCTGACGCCATCCCGGTGACGGACCGTCAGCAGGGTGATTTCATAGTCGAAGTCGATAAAACCTTCGATGATCACCCTGCCCTTGCCGGCACGCCCACCCGTCTGGGCGTATTCCCAGGCGACTCCGATGTCATCCTGGTTCCGCACCAGGCTCTGGCCCTTACCGGACGAACTCATTACCGGTTTCACAACACAGGGGAAGCCAATCTCGGCCACGGCCTGCTCAAATGCCTCGCGAGTTTCGGCAAAGCGGTAGGGGGATACGGGCAGCTCAAGCTCCTCCGCCGCCAGGCGTCGGATCCCCTCCCGGTTCATGGTGAGGTTGACCGCCCGCGCGGTTGGCACAACGCGATACCCTTCCTCTTCCAGTTTGACCAGTTCGCCGGTGGCGATGGCCTCGATCTCCGGAACGATAAGGTGCGGCTTTTCCTGCTCGATGACCGCCCTGAGGCTGGCCGGATCCAGCATATCAACCACATGGCTGCGGTGAGCCACCTGCATGGCGGGTGCATTGGCGTACCGATCGCAGGCAATGACCTCCACCCCCAGGCGTTGCAGTTCGATCACAACCTCCTTGCCCAGCTCACCCGAGCCACACAGGAGAACCCGGTAGCCATTTGCCTTCAGTGGTGTTCCGATGGAAACGCTCATAATTAACCTGCCAGCCCCCGCCTCAATGCCCGGAAATGATCTCTAGATCAAACTGTTCTGTTCTCGCCGCGCGACCAACTCCAGCACCTGCCGCCGCTCTTCATTGGTCATGGATGTCCACCGCAGGATCTCATCGCCCGTGCGGTGGCAGCCGATACACACGTCATTCTCGTCCAGTGCACAGACGGCCACGCACGGTGACCGCACCCTGTCCTGCTCCGCCATCACTCCCCGCCTTTCCAGGGCTCGACGGGTGTGAGTGAACTCATGTAACGGGCCGCGTTCTCGACATAGTGCGCGGCGCTGAGCTCCAGCATCTTCTTCTGGTTATCACCCAGCTCCCGTTTGACGCGCCCCGGCGCACCAATCACCAGGGAGCCGTCCGGCACTTCCATACCCTCGGGGATCAGGGTGTTGGCTCCAATCAGGCAATGCTTGCCGATCCGGGCCCCGTTCAGCACCACGGCGTTTATGCCAATCAGGGAGTAGTCACCAATCTCGCAGCCGTGCAGCATGGCCTTATGGCCCACGGTGACACCACGCCCAAGGGTTAACTGGATGCCGGAATCCGTATGCAGCACGGAACCATCCTGCACATTTGACTCCGGCCCGATGGTGATCAGGTCGTTGTCACCACGGATAACCACGTTGAACCACACACTGCTCTTGTCATGCAGCGCCACACTGCCGATCACGGTAGCGTTGTCTGCGATGAACTGCCCTTCTCCGATTAACTCGGGCTTGCGGTCCGCGAGTTGGTAAAGCATGTTGACCTCTCCTCGTTTGATTCCGACGGATCAGCCCTGGCGGGGCTCAAGCACATCAATGCGGGCATCGTACACGGCATTCAGAAAGTCCACCAGAACCACCGCGGTCAGCCCCCAGATCTCATAACCCTGCCAGCGATAACAGGGGACGTAGTAGGTATCATCCAGGAACGGCAGCACATCGGTGCGTTCACGACGGTCCTCCAGCAGGAACTCCACCGGCACATGGAAGATGCTTTCAATCTCATGGGGATTGGGTGTCAGCGGGTGGTCGGCGGGCACCACGCCCACGTATGGCGTTACCAGGATGCCATAGCGGGAGAGCACCTGGCTCAACGGTGCGATCAGTTGAACCTGGTCCGGCGGCAGACCGATTTCCTCGTGGGTCTCGCGAAGCGCGGTGTGGGCGAGGGACGGATCAGACGCGTCCCGCTTCCCCCCGGGGAAGGCCACCTGTCCCCGGTGGGTGGACAGGTTTGACGACCGAAGGGTCAACAGGATCTCGGGGGAACCGGGATTATCCGTCACCGGCACCAGCACACTGGCTTCAGGATAGTCCATCGCCAACTGGTTCGGCGCATACCGGGCTAGCCTTTCCGTCAGTAATTCGCGCAAAATCTCTCTCCCGCGTCTTGATATGGGACAAGGCACCGGGCGAACGATACACTGGTGCCAGAACTCGACACAGTATACGGGGTAATCCATGAAATTCTGCAGTCATTGCGGCCATCCCGTTGAGAGCCGCATTCCCGCCGGGGACAACCGGCCGCGTTACGTGTGCACACACTGTCAGACCATCCACTACCAGAATCCACGAATCGTGGCCGGGACGGTACCGGTGTGGGAAGGAAAGATACTGTTATGCCGCCGGGCCATTGAACCCCGTTACGGCTACTGGACCCTGCCGGCCGGCTTCATGGAGAACTCGGAAACCACGGAGGAAGCCGCCGCCCGGGAGACCCTTGAGGAGGCGATGGCGGACGTGGAACTGGCAGGGCTTTACACCATGATCCATGTGCCCCACATCGACCAGGTCCACATGTTCTATCTGGCCTACCTGACCGAGCCCCGGTTCGGTGCCGGTGAGGAATCCCTGGAAACGGACCTGTTCGAGCTGGACCGCATTCCCTGGGACGAAATCTCCTTCCCGACGGTGCGGCGTACCCTTGAACACTTCGTGGAAGATGTCCAGCGCAACGAGTTCCCCCTTCGTATCAGCGACATCCGCCACCGTATGAAGAAGTCCTCCGAGTCCCGGGAATCCTCGGAGCCTCAGAAGTCCTCCAGCCGGTAGACCTCATAGGCGGGCTCCTCGAAAGGGTGGGCCCGCTTCATCGCCGCCACCGCCTCACGGATGCGATGATCCTCGCAGACCAGTTCCACCTTGTATTCATCCACCCTTTCCAGCTCACCGTGCTGCCCCAGGTGGGGGTTACTGCCCTCCAGCGGACGGAACTGCCCCTTGCCCAGGGTCTGCCAGGCACAGCAATCGTAGTCGCCGATGCGACCGCCTCCGGCGGCGAACACAGCTGCCTTCGTGGTTTCCAGGTCGGTCTCGGGGACGAAAAAGCAGAACTTGTACATGGTGCCCTATCCTCCTGCAAAAAGATGGTTTTCAAGCTTGATACGGCTTGACATCAGGGTCAACGGCGCCTTTCAAAAGGCACCTGAGGTTACCCACAAAATCTGTGGATAACTTTGGGGATAGTTTTTGGGCAGAGCCCGCAAACCCCCGTCGTTACAGCCCTTGTGTCAAATTGGCGACAAATCCACCTACACAAAATAATACCTTAAAAACAATAGGTTACATTTATAGAACAAATACCATACGGTTTGATGGCATTTTGCACACCGGGTCACCTCTTGCCTAATTCCCATGTGCATAAAACCAATTCGTCAAGAAATATTTTAGTTATAACAGCGCACAAACAGCTTGCAATCCCGAAGGTTAGTGGCACGCCCTGATAAACATAAAAAAACCGGTGACCAACTCCTCCAGAAAGGAATCAGACACCGGTTTCGCGCCTTGCGCTACTGGCTCAGGAAGTCATCCCAGCCACTTGCGGGCATTGCGGAACATCCTCAACCACGGCCCTTCCTCACCCCAGTCGTCCGGGTGCCAGGAGTACTGGGCGGTACGGAAGACCCTTTCCGGGTGGGGCATCATGATGGTGACGCGGCCATCCCGGCTGGTCACCCCGGTAATACCGCCTTCCGACCCATTCGGGTTGTATGGGTAACGGGTAGTCTGCTGGCCACGGTTGTCCACGTACCGCAGGGCCACCTGGCCTGAGCCGTTGAGGGCCTCAAAGCCCGCCGGCGACGGGAACTCCGCACGCCCTTCCCCATGGGCCACCGCAATCGGCATGCGCGAGCCGGCCATGCCGGACAGGAACACCGACGGGGATTCCTGCACCTCGGCCATGACCAGCCGCGCCTCGAACTGCTCGGACTGGTTGCGAACGAAGTGCGGCCACCCTTCGGTGCCCGGAATCAACTCATGAAGGTTGGACAGCATCTGACAGCCGTTACAAACCCCCAGTGCAAGGGTGTTGTCACGGCCAAAGAAGCCGGCAAACTGGTCCCGCACCCGGGAGTTGAACAGGATCGACTTGGCCCAACCCTCGCCGGCACCCAGCACGTCGCCGTAGGAGAAGCCACCACAGGCCACCAGGGAGCGGAAGCCATCCAGGGTAACCCGTCCGGAGAGCAGGTCACTCATGTGCACGTCCACGGCCTCGAAGCCGGCGCGGTCGAAGGCCGCTGCCATTTCCACCTGGCCATTAACGCCCTGCTCGCGCAGTACAGCAACCTTGGGTGCCACCCCTTTATTGATGTAGGGCGCGGCCACATCCTCGGCAGGGTCGAAGGTCAGTGCCGCATGCAGCCCGGGGTCGTCATCGTCAAGCAGGTTGTCGAACTCTTCCCGGGCACAGTTGGCGTTGTCCCGGAGGCTCTGGATCCGGTAGCTGGTCTCCGACCAGAGACGCTGCAGCTCCCCCCGGGGATGTTCGATCACCGCATGCCCCTCGAAGGTAAAGCGAATGTGATCGTCCTCATTCAGGGTGCCGATAACCGAGGTGTGCTCACCCAGGCCGGCACCGGAGAACTGCTGGAGCACGAAGGGGGTGTCTTCCCGGCGGACCTGGATGATCGCGCCCAGTTCCTCGTTGAACAGCTCGCGGGCAAACTGGCCGGACTCCTCCGCCAGACCGTCCAGACGGATATCGACACCGGTATGACCGGCAAATGCCATCTCCGTCAGGGTGACGAACATGCCACCATCGGAACGATCGTGATAGGCCAGGATCTTGCCATCGCCATTCAGCCCCTGGACCACGGCGAAGAAAGCCTTGATATCTTCCGGGTCGTCCACGTCCGGCGCCACCGCGCCCATCTGGCCATAGACCTGCGCCAGGGCGGAGCCCCCCAGACGGTTCTGGCCGGCGGCCAGGTCAATCAGGATCAGGTCGGTATCACCCTGATCCCTCCTCAGCTGGGGCGTCAGGGTGCGGGTCACGTCGGTCACCGGTGCAAAACCGCTGATAATCAGGGATAGGGGCGCGGTCACACTCTTCTGCTCCTCACCCTCTTCCCACACGGTCTTCATGGACATGGAGTCCTTGCCCACGGGAATGGCAATACCCAGGGCCGGGCACAGTTCCATACCCACCGCGCGCACGGTTTCATACAGGTTTTCATCCTCGCCGGGGTGGCCCGCCGCAGCCATCCAGTTGGCCGACAGCCGGATATCGGAAAGCTTGCCGATAGGGGCCGCCGCCAGGTTGGTGATCGCCTCACCCACGGCCATACGGCCGGAGGCCGGCGCATCAATACTGGCCACCGGCGTGCGCTCACCCATGGCCATGGCCTCACCGGTGAGCACGTCGTAACTGGTGGCCGTTACGGCGACATCAGCCACCGGAACCTGCCACGGTCCCACCATCTGATCCCGGGCCACCAGCCCGGTAATGGTGCGATCACCAATGGTGATCAGGAAATTCTTGCTGCCAACACTGGGCAGCCTCAGGACGCGGCGGATGGCCTCGTCCAGATCCACCCGGGTGGAGTCGAAGATCGGCTTGGTGAACGACGTCCGGATCACACTGCGATGCATGCGCGGCGGCTTGCCGAACAGCACGTCCATGGGCAGGTCTACCGGGGAGTCGTCATAATAGGCGTCATCCAGGCTCAGATGATGGCTTTCCGTGGCCTCGCCGATAACGGCATAGGGGCAGCGCTCGCGGCGACAGATGGCGTCGAAGCGCTCCATGTTGTCCTCGGCCACGGCCAGCACGTAGCGTTCCTGGGACTCGTTGCACCAGATTTCCAGCGGTGACATGCCCGGTTCGTCACTGGGAATGTCCCTGAGTTCAAACTTGCCGCCCCGGCCACCGTCCTTAACCAGCTCCGGCATGGCGTTGGACAGGCCACCCGCCCCCACGTCGTGGATAAAGGCGATGGGGTTGTCCCCGTCCAGTTGCCAGCAACGGTCAATCACTTCCTGACAGCGCCGTTCCATTTCCGGATTGCCCCGCTGTACGGAGGCAAAATCCAGATTCTCGTTACTGGTGCCGGAATCCATGGATGACGCCGCACCACCGCCGAGGCCGATCAGCATGGAGGGACCACCCAGCACGATTAGCCGCGCGCCCACGGGGATCTCCCCCTTCTCCACATGGTTCTCTCGGATGTTGCCCAGGCCGCCGGCAATCATGATGGGCTTGTGGTAACCGCGGACCTCGTCACCATCAGGCCCCGGCACCTTCTGTTCAAAGGTGCGGAAGTAACCGGCCAGGTTGGGACGGCCAAATTCATTGTTGAAGGAGGCGCCACCGATGGGCGCATCAATCATGATATCCAGCGGGGATGCGATGCGATCCGGACGGCCATAGCCATCCTCCCAGGGTTGGAGGTCACCCGGAATTTCGAGGTTGGACACGGTGAACCCGGTCAGGCCCGCCTTGGGCTTGGAGCCGCGACCGGTGGCTCCCTCGTCACGAATCTCACCACCGGCACCGGTGGCGGAACCGGCAAACGGCGAGATGGCCGTCGGATGATTGTGGGTCTCCACCTTCATCAGGATGTGGATGGGCTCGCGCACATACTGGTAGCGGGCGGTTTCCGGATCCGGGTAGAAACGGCCACCGGTGGAACCGCGAATCACCGAGGCGTTGTCCCGGTAGGCCGAGAGCACACCCTCACTACTCATCTCATGGGTGTTGCGGATCATGGCGAACAGGGACTTCTGCTGCCC
Organism: Marinobacter shunpengi; assembly: GCF_045449715.1. Lineage (NCBI taxonomy): Bacteria > Pseudomonadati > Pseudomonadota > Gammaproteobacteria > Pseudomonadales > Marinobacteraceae > Marinobacter > Marinobacter shunpengi. Next base: position 13,089 of record NZ_JBJJLA010000010.1, read on the forward strand.
CTCGCCATCAATATCCCAGGAGGCGTTGAAGATCTTGTGTCGACAGTGCTCCGAGTTGGCCTGGGCGAACATCATCAGTTCGACGTCGGTGGGATCACGATCCAGGTCGTTGAAGGCATCCACCAGGTAGTCGATCTCGTCCTCCGCCAGGGCCAGGCCAAGGCGCTGGTTGGCATCCACCAGTGCGGGACGGCCACCGGTCAGGACCGGGATCCGCTCCAGCGGCCGGGGTTCCTCCCGGTGGAACAGCAGTTCCGCACCCGCCATCTCGTGGAAAACGGTTTCCGTCATGCGGTCATGCAGCAGCGCCGCGATGGCCTGACGATCCTCCCGGCCCAGTTTCTTGTTCGCCTTCACGTAGTAGGCGATGCCCCGCTCAATGCGGTTGACCTGGCGCAGCCCACAGTTGCGGGCAATATCCGTGGCCTTGCTGGACCAGGGCGATACCGTGCCCGGCCGCGGCACCACCAGGAACAGGACGCCATCCGGCTCCCGCTGTTCAGCGCTGGGCCCGTAGGTTAGCAGCCGATCCAACACCGTCTGTTCACCATCGCCAAGCTCCGCCTCGGCGTCCACGAAATGCATGAATTCCGCATAAATGCCACTGACGCCCGGAACGGCTTCAGTCAGTTGCCCAAACAGTTTATCGGAGCGGAAGGGGGAAAGTGCGGGAGCGCCGCGGAGTTCCAGCATGGGTATAAACCTGTATCACGCGAACTTGGGGAAACCGGTGCGCCAGCCAGCAGGCCCAGTCGGCCCTCTGACAGCCAGGCAGGGCACCGTGTATGAACGGGCGCAATCATACTGGAAACTGGGCACGGGATACAGCAGTGCACACCAAACACAGAGTTTACAGTTGTTAACCACAAAGCCTGCCCTCAAATTTGACCTTTTTCGCTGCTCTGGGGGATGATAATCCCATACTTCCCGGAGGTCATGAATTTGGGCCAACCCCGAATCTCAGGATACCAGCCCCTGTTCCCATCGGGCACCATCCCCCTTTTGCTGTTACTGGCTACCACACTGCTGGGCGGTTGTTCACGCCCGGATACGCTGGCCACGGTAAAGGCGGAGGGTGTCCTGCATGTTATCACCCGCAATGCGCCCTCCATCTATTACAAGGATCGTGAGGGCTCCACGGGCTTCGACTACGAACTGGCACAACGGTTTGCCGACCACCTGGGGGTTGAACTGCGGGTCCGCCTGGTGGAAGGCAACAGCGAAATCCTTGACGTGCTCGACCAGGGCTATGCCCACATCGGGTTGACCGGGCTGTCCATGGCCCACGACTGGGACGGACGTTTCCGCACCCTGGCCAATGGCCTCAGCTCCGGCTCCGTCGTGATCTATCACCGGGGTCTGGAGAAGCGATTTGACTCCATGGAGGCGCTGGCCGACCAGGACATCACCCTCCATGCCGCCACGGAAACCAACCACCTACCACACCTCGAGCAACTCCGGGAGCAGTTCCCCCAGCTCAGCTACCGGGTACACGACGGCCTGGATGCCGCCGGCATCCTGGAAAGGGTGGAGTCAGGCGAATTGCCCACCGCCGTTGTCGACGCCAACGAACTGGCCCTGAACCACGTGTTCTACCCCAACGTGAAACGGGCATTCACCATGAGTGACCAGGAGCCGGTTGCCTGGCTGTTCCCCATCCGCAACGACGGTACCCTTTACCGTGAAGCCCAGGCGTTCTTCCGGCAGATTGAGGAAGACGGTACCCTGGCCCACCTGAGGGAGCGCTTCTACGGTCATCTGGACCAGCTCGGCTATGTTGGCGCCCTCACCTTCGAGAAGCATGTCCAGGATCGCCTGCCGAAGTACATGGACACCTTCCGGGACTTTGGCCAGGAAACCGGTATTGACTGGCGACTGCTGGCCGCCATTGGCTATCAGGAATCCAACTGGCGGCGAAACGCGGTGTCACCCACCGGCGTACGTGGCCTGATGATGCTGACCCGAAACACCGCCAACCACATCGGTATCGACAATCGCCTGAACCCCGAGCAGAGTATCGAAGGCGGTGCCCGTTACTTCCGCCAGGTGCTCCGGATGATCCCCGACCACGTCAACGAACCGGACCGGACCTGGTTTGCGCTGGCATCCTACAACGTCGGCTTCGGACACCTGGAGGACGCCCGCCGCCTGGCGGAGTCCGCGGGACGCAACCCGGACCGGTGGCTGGATGTGAAGGAATTCCTGCCGCTACTGTCACAGAAGGAATGGTATTCGAAGACCCGGCATGGCTACGCCCGGGGCCATGAACCGGTACTCTATGTGCAGAACATACGCCGGTACTACGATGTCCTGTCCCGTCGCTTCGACCTGGAGACCGACACCGAACCCACCGCGGTGGCGGATGCCAGCACCGGCGAACTGACCCCGCCCAAAGAGCTCCTTGACTACCGAACGATCCGGGATCGACCGGCGGACGAGCAGGAAACCTCACTGGTACTCCCCCGCGAAATGGGCTTCCCCCCACCGACACTCTAGAGCCTTTTCCCGGGACGAAGCTATTCCAGAGAAGCCCTGACCACCTCCAGGGCCCGCTCGACCTGCTCACCGGAGAACCCCCGGCGAGCCAGGAAGCCACCTTGCCGCTGGCGCTCCAACCAATCATCGGAGATATCCGTAAGCCCGAAGCGACGCTCCCGAAGCCGGATGGCCATGTCCGCCCAGCGCTCCTCCGGCACCCCGGCCAGTTCCGGTGGTGTACCGCCCACACCCCGCTGCTGAAGATCAGCCTGGATCTTCAGGGGGCCATAGCCCGCGTCCATACGCTGGCGCACGAACACCTCGGCGAAACGATCGTCGTCAAGCCACCCCCTGTCCTCAAAATCGTCCAGGACCGATTCGATAACGCTGTCGTCCACCCGCCGCTGGCGTAATTTCATGGTCAGTTCCAGCCGGCTGTGCTCACGACGGGCCAGCAGACGCAACGCGGTTTCCGGCGCCTGCTCGTTGGGGTCCTTCTTTTTACCTGACTTTGCCATACAGACCCTTTCCGCAACCTGTTTCGAGAGGATAGACTATGCCACCTGCCTAAAAGCCAGAGGAAGCTGCCAGCCGCCCGTTCCTGGGCACTGACTTCCCGGCTTTTCCGATTCCCGACCGGTGACACGCACCCGGGAACATGAACGGGGACGCCCCCGCGAACTGACTGCCTGAAGGATACCGACATGGCCGCATTTTTCCAGAACCTCCTCAAGAAGCGCTCCACGTCAGCGACCGGACCGGACAGCAGCAAGCCCAAACCATCCAGGGGCCGCAAGGAAGAAGGCCCAGATCGTGAGGAAGCGGCAGGCAGCAAAGGCCCTGAACAGTCGGCCATCGATAGCCAGAGGGCGATCCTGGCGGACAGCAATACCACCCAGGAAGCCCTGGCGGAACTGGCCATCAAGGGCCTGGCGGTGGATATACGACTTGAAGCGGCACAACGACTGACCGACGAGTCGCTGCTACAGCAGGTTCAGAAAGCCGCCCGGGGCAGGGACAAGGGCGTTTACCAGCACGTTCGCGGGGTGCTCCAGGAGCTTCGTCGCAACGAGGACGAGCAGAAGGCGACCCAGGATGCCCTGGCCCGGTTGGCCAGGGAGGCAGAAGAGCTGGCCAGGACCGGCGACACCAATCTCTACGAGGCCCGTACCCAGAAGCTGGAGAAACAGTGGCAGGCGCTGGAGACGACCGCCAGCAATGAACAGAAATCCCGGATACTGGCCGCGCTCCATGACTGCCGCCAGCGGGTACGGGACCTGGAACAGGAGCGCCAGGAAGAACAGCGACACCACAACCAGAAACAACAGCGAGATGAAACCCTGGCCCTGCTGCGGGAAACCCTCGACTCCCTGGCGGAGGAAGCCCCTGCCACCAGCGCCCTGCCCTCCCTGGATGCACTGCAACGAACCCAGGAGAACCGGTGGCTGGAAGCCACCCGGGACACCGAGGTCAGCCGTCAGGAGCAGAAGCAGTATGAAAACCTGATGCAGTCCCTGCGGGGCGCTATCAGCGCTGTCCGTCGACTGGGCCAGCATCAGGAGGAAATCGACACTCTCACCGGTCAGGACAAACCGTCCGTCGAACAGGTCCGCCCCGTGCTGGACCAGCTTGAGTGGCCTGGACACGTAGCACAACCGGCAGCGGTGAGACTCCTCGCCGAGAAGGCCCATATCAGACCCTCGGAACCCGTTCCCGACAGCGGCGACGCCGACGTCCGGGAAAAGATCCTCGACCGGCTTTCCGCGGCCCTGGACAAACTCGAAGCCGCCCTGTCCGCCAACCAGCTCAAGGAGTCGCGGCAGCACCTCAAGCAGGCCCAGGGACTCCAGCGCCAGCTCTCCGGCATAGCGGCAAATCACCACCGTGGACGACTGCAGCGGCTGACCGGCCAGGTTCGCGAACTGGGGGACTGGCGGGGCTTTGCCACCGAACCCAAGCAGGTTTCCCTCTGCGAACAGATGGAGTACCTGGCGGAACAGCCCATGGATCCGGAAGCAAAGGCCACCCATATCCAGGAGTTGCAACAGGAGTGGCGGGAGCTGGGCGGCTCCTCCAACCGTGACCTGTGGCAGCGTTTTCGCAAGGCTTCGGATCTCGCCTTCAAACCGTGCAAGGCCTATTTCGAGGCCCGGTCCGACCTGAAGAAGGTTCACCTGCAGAAGCGCCACAGTATCTGTGAGGAACTGGCCCGTTACCTGGAGGCCACGGACTGGAGTCAGGTGGACTGGAAAGCCGCCGAGCAGATCGAGAAAACCGCCCGCAAGGAGTGGCGACAGGCGTGGCCGGTGGAATTCCGGGACAACCGCCAGGTCCAGAAGGAATTCGATCGCCTGATGAACGACCTGGGCAACCACCTGGACGAGGAACGCCACCGCAATGAAGCGCTCAAACAGGAGATCGTGGAGCGTGCCCGGTCGCTGATCGAGCATTCGCCCCTGTCTGAGGCCATGAACGAGGCCAAGGCGCTGCAGAAGCAATGGCAGGACATCGGCATCACCCGCCATCGGGAAGACCGCAAGCTGTGGAAGGCCTTCCGGGCCGCCTGTGACGAGATCTTTGCCCGCCGGGACGAGCAACGCCAGCGCCGCCAGCAGGAAACCAGTGAGTCGGATGAGGCTGCGGACCAGGCCCTCGCCCGGGCCCGGGATCTTCTCTCGCAGGAGGAACTGGATGAACCTCCCGCAGTCGACGTGATTCAGCAACTGGAATCCGCCGCCAGGACACCGGTATCCTCCAGCAAGGGCAACGAGATCCGCAGCACCGCGCAGGAGCTGTCAGGCCGACTCCGGCAACAAAGGCAACGGGCCAGTGTGCGGCAATGGCAGCAGTGGATAGACCAGCGCCAGCAGGGCCAGTTGTCCCCGGACGAAGTCCCCGGCCACTGGCAACAACTGCAATCGACGGCGGAGTTGTCCGATGCCAGGGAACTGGTGGTGCTGAGCGAAATCCTCAGCGGCAGCCCCTCTCCGGATGACGACCAGTCGCTGAGAATGGAACTGCAGGTCAGGCGGCTCAGGGAAGGTTTCGGGGGCAGCCAGGCGGCGTCCGATGCGCAGGCCGACACCCTGGAGACCCTGGTGGCCTGCTGGTGCCTGGGACTGCCCGACGATTCGCTGACGCCGGGACTGGCCAGCCGGCTCCGACAGGCACTGGACACTGGGAGTTCCACATGACCGGTCAGTCTTTCTGGGGCGTATACCCCCCAACGGGACCTGCGTCAGGTTATGGACAGATTGTCATTACATCGCCGACGCTCGCTGTGGTAACGGCCGCACCGGTTGCCTACAATGAAAATCATGGAGTGAGAGTCCGCCCTGAGTGCCGTTGACGGCTTCAGCGCTGATGCGAAAGCTCTACTGGAACCGGCCATAGCCGTGGTGCTTGCAGGCCTGACCTGCTTACGGAATCTTCAGCATCCGACCGGTATCCAGGGAGCCCGTACTAGCAGGTAACCAGATCTATGAAGACAGTACACAAGCCCGTAGTTTCCCGGGCCAGGAACCTTGCCATCGGTGTCCTGGTAGCCCTGCCCGTGGTAGGCATTGGCACATCCCTCCAGGCCAGCGTCGAGCGCAATGCCTATGAGGCGGTCTCTCCCACCATTGAACAGGCCCGGGCAAACATCCTGATCTCCCGGCAACTGCAGTTCACCCACTTCCGGGACCAGGCCATCGACGAAGCCCTGGCGGAAGAGGTATTCAATGACTACCTGGACTACCTTGACGGTCAGCGCGTCTATCTGACCCGGGAAGACATCGAGTCATTCCAGCCCCTGAAGTCGCAGATGGCCGCCGCCCTGCGTACGGGCCAGCTCCAGCCGGGCTTCCAGATCTATAACCGGGTCCAGACCCGCATCATCGAACGCATGGACTATGCGCTTGGCCTGCTGGAAAACGGCGTTGACCGGTTCGATTTCGAGACCGACGACGAAATCCTGCTGGACCGCTCCGAGGCCGGCTGGGAAGCCGATCAGGCCGCCCTTGACCAGCTCTGGAACAAGCGTATCCGCAACGCCGTGCTGGCACAGCGCCTGAACGGCAGCACCGATGAGGAAATCGTCGAGGTACTGACCCGCCGTTACGAAAGCCAGCGCAAGCGTATCGCCCAGATGCGCAGCGAAGATGCGTTCCAGGCCTACATGAATGCTTTTACCGGCACCTGGGATCCGCATACCAACTATTTCTCGCCGCGCAATTCCGAGAACTTCAACATCAACATGAGCCTGTCCCTGGAGGGCATCGGCGCAGTGCTTCAGTCCGACAACGAATATACCAAGGTGGTGCGCCTGGTACCGGGTGGCCCGGCTTCCCGCCAGGGGCAACTGGGTCCGGCGGACCGTATTGTTTCGGTCAGGCAGGACGACGAGGAGCAGCCCACCAACGTGATTGGCTGGCGTCTGGACGAGGTGGTGGACCTGATCCGGGGCCCCCGGGGCTCCACCGTTACCCTGGAGGTGATTCCCGCCAATGCCACCGATGAAACCGTTACCCGCACCATCGCCATCAAGCGGGATGAGGTGAAACTGGAAGAACAGAGCGCCAGCAGCGAAGTGATTGAACTGGACCGGGGCGGTGAGACCTATCGCATCGGGGTGATCGACATCCCCACCTTCTATGCCGATTTCCAGGCCATGCAGCGGGGCGACCCGAACTACAAGAGCACCACCCGTGACGTTCGCAACCTGCTGGAAAAACTGAAGGAAGAGAACAACGTTGACGGTCTGGTGGTAGACCTGCGCAACAACGGTGGCGGTGCCCTGCACGAGGCCAACGACCTGGTGGGTCTGTTTATCGACCAGGGGCCGACGGTACAGATCCGCAGTGCCGACAATCAGGTCCAGGTGCTCTCCGACCAGGACCCGAGCGTCGCCTGGGACGGCCCGATGGTGGTATTGGTGAACCGAATGAGCGCCTCGGCCTCGGAAATCTTTGCCGGCGCCATACAGGATTATGGCCGCGGCCTGGTCGTGGGCTCACAGACCTTCGGCAAGGGTACCGTACAGGCGGTGCGGTCCCTGAATCATGGCCAACTCAAGATTACCCAGTCCAAGTTCTACCGGGTGTCCGGTGGCTCCACGCAGCACCGGGGGGTCATTCCGGACATCGAGATTCCGTCCCGTATCGATACCACCCGTATTGGTGAGGACGCCCTCGAACGGGCCCTGCCCTGGGATCAGATAGAATCTGTCCCCCATGCCCGCTATTTCGATTTCAGTTCGATGATTGATGAACTGCGTGACCGCCACGCTGACCGTTTCGACGACAGCCCGGAGTTCAGCCTGCTGCAGAAAGAGATCGACTTCCTGGCCGAGCAGCGTAAAACCACCATGGTCAGCCTCAACGAGAACGAGCGGCGAAGCTATCAGGAACAACTGGAAAGCCGTCAGCTGGCCATTGCCAATGCCCGCCGCGAGCTGAAAGGCGACGAGCCCTTCGAGGACTTCAAGGCCATGGAAGAGCATCAGAAACAGCAGGCAGCCGCCGCTCCCGGTGAGGAAGACGAGCTGGACTTCATTGTCCGGGAGGGTGGCCACATCATGGCCGACATGCTGGAGCTGGACCGTCGCATGGCCACCATCCTGCCTGCCGGGACGGTGACCGCCAAGGCGGAATAATCGACTCACGACCGGAACAGCAAAAAGCCGGCACTTCCTTCGAAGTTGCCGGCTTTTTTATGCCACAGCAGCGGTCCAACTGGGATTCAGAGGTTCACTACTAGCCAAACAACCCGTGCATGCCGGTCATTTCCGGCGTGTGGACAACGCCCCGCTCGGTCACAATAAGATCAATCAGATCCGCTGGTGTCACATCGAACACCGGATTGAATGCGGTCGTGTTCTCCGGAGCGACCCGAACACCGCCGAGCTGGCAGATCTCGTCTCCGTCGCGCTCCTCAATGGGAATATCCCGGCCACTTTCCAGTGACATGTCCACCGTGCTCGAGGGGGCAACCACCATAAACCGGACCTTGTGATGCCGCGCCAGTACGGCCAGACCATAGGTGCCGATCTTGTTGGCCACGTCACCATTGGCGGCGATACGATCGGCACCAACAATCACCCATTTCACATCGCCCCTGGCCATGATGGCCGCCGCGGCGCCATCCGCATTGAGAGTGACCGGAATACCGTCCCGGGCCAGCTCCCACGCCGTCAACCGCGCCCCCTGCAGCCAGGGTCTGGTTTCATCGGCATAGACCCGTTTCAGCAGGTGCTCGCTGTGCAGTTTCCTTACCACCCCTAGGGCGGTGCCGTAACCGCCGGTGGCCAGGGCCCCGGTATTGCAATGGGTCAGCACCGAGCAGGGCTTTTCCAGTTTCATGGCATCCAATGCCAGATCGGCCATGGCCACATTGGCGGCCAGGTCTTCCCGGTGAATCGTCACGGCCGCATCCGCCAGCCGTGATACCGCGTCCGTGCGGGACTGGCACTGCTCCAGCACACCACCCATCCGCTCCAGGGCCCAGAACAGATTCACCGCCGTGGGCCTGGAGGCCGCCAACTGATCGATGGCGGTACGCACTTCCCGCTTCCAGGTTTTGTTGTTCGCTCCACGTGCGGCCAATGCCACGCCATAGGCCGCACTGATACCGATCGCCGGAGCCCCGCGCACTGCCATGTCGCGGATAGCCTGGGCCACACCCGCGGCCCCCTCAATGGTCAGCCAGTGCTCCTCGACCGGCAGCCGACGCTGGTCCAGGAGCTGAAGCGCGTGGCCCAGCCAGCGGATCGCCACGGTGTCGGGGTCTGCTTTCTGGTGATCCACACCGGGGGACTGTCTGGTCATCGTTGGCTCCTTGGCTGGCTGCGTTTTGACTCGACCGTTATACTCTGCCCTTCAAGACAAACCAAGACCCGGGGAGTTTCCGGAAACGTTTCCGAACCCGGGACGGTATTCAGATACCCCCGCATCACTGGAGTGACAGGCCCGATCCATGACCGCCGACACCATCATTGCCGCCGATATCCGCATCAATGCCCGCTGGCTTATACCGGTTGAACCCATGGGCGAAGTGCTGGAGCACCAGGCAGTCATGGTACTGGGCGACCGGATCGAAGCCATCGTCCCCCAGGCGGACGCCGACCACGCCTACCGGGCCCGGGAGGTCATCGACCTGCCCCACCACGTGGTCATGCCGGGGCTGATCAACATGCATGGGCACGCGGCCATGTCCCTGTTCCGGGGACTGGCAGACGACCTGCCGCTCATGACCTGGCTCAACGAACATATCTGGCCCGCCGAAGGGAAGTTTGTCAGCGACCGGTTCATCGCCGACGGCACGCAATTGGCGATGGCGGAAATGCTGCGCACCGGCACCACCTGTTTCTCGGATATGTACTTCTTCCCGGAGGTGGCCGCCCAGATGGCCCGGGATGCGGGCATGCGGGCACAGATCTGCTTCCCGCTGATGGAGATGCCCACGCCCTGGGGCAGTGGTCCGGCGGAGTACCTGGAGAAAGGCTCGGCCCTGCTGGACGAATGGAAGGATGACCCCTGGGTGCGCATCGGCATCGGCCCCCATGCACCCTACACCGTCGCGGACAGCACCCTCACCAGTGCGCTGGCGTTGCAACAGGACACCGGTGCCGCCATCCAGATCCACCTGCACGAAACCGCTTTCGAAGTGGAAGAGGCGTTCCGCCAGAACGGCCAGCGACCGGTGGCTCGCCTGCGGGATCTGGGCATCCTGAACGGCAATACCCAGTGCGTTCACATGACCACCCTGAATGAACAGGACCTGGCCACGGTGGCGGAAACCGGCGTGCATATCGTCCATTGCCCGGAGTCCAACCTCAAACTGGCCAGCGGTTTCTGCCCGGTGCATACCCTCCAGCAGGGGGGCAGCAACGTCACCGTCGGCACTGACGGCGCCGCCAGCAATAACGACCTGGACCTGTTCGGTGAACTGTCCACCGCCGCCATGCTGGCCAAGGCGGTTTCCGGCAATGCCGCCGCCCTGGGCGCACACCAGGCCCTGGCCATGGCCACCATCAACGGCGCCCGCGCCCTGGGGCGGGACCATGAAATCGGTTCTCTGAAGGCGGGCAAACAGGCGGACCTGATCGCGGTGGACCTGAGCGATCCGTTCCTGCAGCCGGTCTATGATCCGGCATCCCATCTTGCCTACAGCAACCACGGCCGCCAGGTAAGCCATAGCTGGATTGCCGGCGTACCCCAGTTACAGGACGGCCGTCTGACCCGTATCGACGTGCCGGACCTGATGCTGCGGGTGCAGGAATGGCATAATCGCATCGCATCCGCAGACAAGCACTGATCCTGTCGGCGCCCTGCCCGGTGCCGGCTTCACTTTCCAGGCCCATGACCATGAACAGACCCAACGTAGACCAGGACGAAATCGCCAAGTTCGAGGCCCTTGCCAGCCGCTGGTGGGACCCGACCAGCGAGTTCCGTCCCTTGCACGACATCAATCCATTGCGGCTCAACTACATCGACGAGCGCACACCACTGGCGGAGCGCCGGGTCGTGGATGTGGGCTGCGGCGGCGGCCTGCTGTCCGAAGGCATGGCCCGCCGGGGTGCCAACGTCACCGGCATCGACATGGGCGAGGCACCGCTGGCCGTGGCACGCCTCCATGGCCTGGAATCCGGGGTCCAGGTGGACTACCGGCAGATCACGGTGGAGGAACTGGCCGCCGACCCGGAGCATGAAGGGCAGTACGATATTGTCACCTGCCTGGAGATGCTGGAGCACGTCCCGGAGCCGGCCTCGGTGATCCACGCCTGCGCCCGCCTGCTCAAGCCCGGCGGTGACCTCTACGTGTCCACCATCAACCGCAACCCCAAGTCGTTCCTTTTTGCCATTGTGGGCGCGGAATACCTGTTGCGGATGCTGCCCAAGGGCACCCACGAGTGGAACAGATTCATCCGGCCGTCGGAAATGTCCGGGCATCTGCGCCAGGCCGGTCTTGAAATCCGCGACCTGACCGGCATGACCTACAACCCGGTGACCAAGGTGTACAAGCTGGGCCGGGATGTGGACGTCAATTACCTGATGCACGCCCGCAAGCCCGCGGAGGCCTGACCATGCCCAGGCCCCTGCCGAAACCACCGTCCACGGTGCTGTTCGACCTGGACGGCACGCTGATCGATACCGCCCCGGATTTCATCCGTGTCCTCAACAACCTGAGGCAGGAAAATGAACTGGCCCCCCTGCCTGCGGATGGCATCCGCCCCCATGTGTCCGATGGTGCCCGCGCCATGATCCGGCTGGGCTTCGGGCTGGAACCCGAAGACCCGGAATACCGGGACCGTCACGCCCGGTTCCTGGACCTCTACGAGGCGGGTATCTGCGAGGAAACCGAGCTGTTTGCCGGCATGGACCGGCTGCTGACCGCCCTTGAGGATGCCGGCGTGCCCTGGGGCATCGTCACCAACAAGCCGGTGCGATTCGCGGCGCCACTACTGTCAGCGCTGGCCCTGGACAATCGCTGTGGTGCCCTGATCTGCCCGGACCACGTCAGTAACCGAAAACCCGACCCCGAAGGCCTGCATATGGCCTGCCGGCAGATGGGAGCCGATCCAGATCGCGGTATCTACGTAGGCGATCATGCCCGGGATATCGAAGCCGGACGCAACGCCGGTATGGTCACGGTTGCCGTGCGCTATGGCTATATTGTCAATCCCGACGAGGTTGATCTCTGGCAAGCGGACCATACCGTGGATACCGTCGATGAGCTGGTAAAGCTGTTACAATAACGCCTGCCGGCGCACGCTGGCTTTCGAATCATCCAGGACACCGAGCAGGAGCATGCCGCCTATGTCGGACAACCCCATGCACAGCTACCAGGCCCCGGAAGGCCTGCTGAAGGATCGCATCATCATGGTCACCGGAGCGGGTGACGGCATCGGCCGGGTGGCCGCCAGGACCTACGCCGCCCACGGTGCCACCGTGATCCTGCTGGGGCGCACGATTTCCAAGCTGGAGTCCGTCTACGACGAGATCGAGGCCGCCGGCCATCCCCAGCCCGCGATCGTACCGCTCAACCTGGAAGGCGCGGCAGTCAAGGACTACGAGGAAATGGCCATGACCATCGAGGACAACTTCGGTCGCCTTGACGGTCTGCTCCATAATGCCGGCATCCTCGGCAGCCGCAGCCCCATCGAACTCTACGATCCGGAAACCTGGAACAAGGTGCTGCACGTCAATACCACCGCACCGTTCCTGTTGACCCGGGCCCTTATCCCGCTGTTGCGGCTGTCTGACGACGCCTCGGTCATCTTCACCTCCTCCGGGGTGGGCCGTAAGGCCAAGGCCTACTGGGGAGCCTACGCGGTCTCCAAGTTCGCCCTGGAAGGGCTCAGCCAGATGCTGGCCGATGAGCTGGACGACGACCGCCACAATGTCCGCGTCAACAGCCTGAACCCCGGGGCCACCCGCACCAACATGCGTGCCCATGCCTACCCGGCGGAAGACCCCATGGGCAATCCGACACCAGAAGACCTGATGCCCAGCTACCTCTACCTGATGGGACCGGACAGCAAGGGCGTTAATGGTCAGCAACTGGATGCCCAGGTGAAGAAGTAATGCAACTGACGTTCTTCACCACCAGCCAGTGCCATTTATGCGAGCTGGCGGAAAACCTGCTGGTACACACACCGATGCCGGAACCGATTCCAGTGGAAGCGGTGGATATTGCCTCTTCCGAGGAGCTGGTGGAGCGCTACGGTACCCGCATACCGGTGCTGCGCCGGGAGGACACCGGGGCCGAGCTGGGCTGGCCCTTTACCCGAGACGACCTGCTGGATTTCCTGGGCCCGTCATCGAAGACGACGTCATCAGGCCAACTGCATTGAGGATTTTGCTGTCATGCTAATGGTTGTATCCCCTGCCAAGAACCTGGACTACGAAAGCCCGCTGCCTACAGATAAGTACACCCAGCCGATGTTCCTGGACGATGCCTGTGAACTGATTGACCAGCTCAAGGAGCTGGAACCCCATCAGGTCAGCAACCTGATGGGCATCAGCGACAAGCTGGGCCAGCTTAACGCCGAGCGCTACCGGCAGTGGTATACGCCGTTCACCCCGGAGAATGCCCGCCCGGCCGTATTGGCCTTCAATGGCGATGTCTACACCGGACTGGCAGCCCAGGACTTCAGTGACAGTGAGTTCGAGGTGGCCCAGAAGCGCCTGCGTATCCTATCCGGGCTCTACGGCATCCTGCGCCCTCTGGACCTGATGCAGCCCTACCGGCTGGAGATGGGCACCAGGTTTGAGAACAAACGGGGCAAGGATCTCTACGAGTTCTGGGGCGACACCATTACCGATGCCCTGAACCGGGAGCTGGAGGCGGACGATGGTGTACTGGTGAACCTGGCGTCCAACGAATACTTCAAGAGCGTGCGAAAGAAGCAACTCAAGGCCCGACTCATCACGCCGCAATTCAAGGACTGGAAAAACGGGCAGTATAAGATGATCAGTTTCTACGCCAAGAAGGCCCGAGGCCTGATGGCCCGTTACGCCATCACCAATGGCATCACCCAGGCCGATGACCTGAAAGGCTTCGACCTGGCCGGCTATCGTTTCAGCGAGGAGCAATCCTCCCGCGATAACTGGACATTCCTGCGCGACGAGCAATAACCCCGGGAGCCCACCGAGCCAGCCCCCCGGGCCTGCTCCGGAACTCCTCCAACAACAACGCCGCCGTTCCGCACCCTACCCGTCCCTGGCCATTCGCCAGGGCTACGGGCATGACTTGTTGAACTGAACTCCAACGGAGCGTTGCATGAACGAAGCACTCTTCTCTGAACTCGCCCTCTACGTCTGCCTGACCGCACTGATTGTCTGGATGGGCTTTATCGTGTGGGACCTGGCAAAGAAGTCGAAGGCGGGCCGTTTTGGTACCATTGCGCTCTTTACCGTGCTGGGCGCCGGCGTGCTGGGCTTTATCATCAAGACCGTTCTGGTCGAGGTGATGCAGATCTGACCCCTGGCCGCTACCCCGCCCGACATCCCCGACAACCCTGAAAAACAACGCAAGGATCCGACTCCATGTGGTTTCGCAATGCCCGCGTATTCCGATTTACCAAGCCGTTTGATATCACCCCGGAAGAACTGGAAGAAAAACTGGCCGCAGACGCCTTCAAACCCTGTGGTCCCCAGGAAACAACCCGCCACGGCTGGGTTTCACCCCTGGGCAAGAACAGCGAGATGCTGGTACACAGCGCTGGTGGCTATCACCTGGTGGCCCTGCGCAAGGAGGAAAAGCTGTTGCCCGGTCCTGTGGTGAAGGAACTGGTGGAGGAGAAGGCGGAAGCCATCGAGCAAGAGCAGGGTCGCAAGCTCCGCAAGAAGGAGAAGGATGAGCTGAAGGAAGAGGTAATGCTGGAGATGCTGCCCCGCGCTTTCTCCCGCAATCGCCGCAGCTACGCCTACCTGGCCCCGGCCGATGGTGTGCTGGTGGTGGATGCAGGCTCAGCCAAGCAGGCGGAGGATCTGGCATCGGCCCTGCGCCAGAGCCTGGGCTCTCTGCCGGTTCGCCCGCCGGCCCTGGAGCAGGCGCCAGCGTTTACGTTTACCGGCTGGCTGAATGAGTCCATCGATCTGCCCGGCTCCATTGAGTTGGGTACGGAGTGTGAGCTGAAGGATCCGTCGGAAGATGGCGGCGTGGTTCGCTGCAAGGGGCTGGACCTGCGGGCTGATGAGATCCAGAACCATCTGGAGACGGGCATGCAGGTGACGAAGCTGTCCCTGACCTGGGATGAGAATGTGTCGTTCGTGCTGGATGAGGAGTTTGGTATTCGCCGGCTGAAGTTTGGTGAGACTCTGCAGGAAAAGCTGGACGAGGTAGATTCCGATGACTCCGCGGCCAAGTTTGATGCGGCTTTTTCGCTGATGACTCTGGAGCTGGCCCGGTTGATTCCCGGGTTGCTGGAGGCCCTTGGGGGCGAAGACCGTTCTGCCATTGTTGAACAGGAATAGCTTTTAGCTTCGGGGACTGGGCGTAGGCAGGTAGCTTGTTCCGGGACCTTCAAAAACAGGGACGTTTTTGAAGAGCCTCCAGGGATGGATTCACGGCGTGTCCCGGAAAGGCCTGTCCGCCCGCGCACCAGCACCCAAAGTGGCATCAAAGCAAAGTAAGAATCAGTGGTGAGCCTTAGCCAACCGCTCCCGCTGCCAGTCCTTCTCAGGCTCATTCAGCACCAACCGCAAATCCATCACTTCCTCTTCCCGGTTGTACTGGATCTGGAAGCCCAGATGCTCGGCAAGTTGCAGCATCGGGCGGTTCTCCGGTAGCACATTGCCCACCATCTCCATGGTGCCCCGGGACCGGCAGTAGTCGATCATCTTCTGCATCAGGGCCACACCCAACCCCTCGCCCTTCATCTTGTCGTGCACCATCACCGCAAACTCGCAGCGCAGGTTGTCCGCATCCGTCCAGACCCGGACCGTGCCCAGGGTTTCCTCCCCTTCCCCGTCTTCCCTCGGGGCGTTGGCAATGAACACCATCTCCCGGTCATAGTCGATCTGCACCATCTGGGCCACGTCTTCCCGGGAGAAGTGCTTGCGGAACTGGAAGAACCGATAGCGGATGGACTCCGGCGACTGGAGTTCGTGGAAGGCCCGGTGGGCCGGCTCGTCCTCGGCCAGGACCGGGCGGATGATGACCCGGCGGCCGGATTTGGGCAGAACCACCCATTCCTCCAGTTCCCGGGGATAGGGCTGGATGATCGGCTTACCCGGTTTGTCCGCCAGGTCGATGGCCACGTCCACCGCCATGATGCGATTGCTGTCGAACAGCAGAGGCGAGATCTCCAGGCCCCGGATTTCCGGCAGGTCGATAACGATCTGCGACAGGGTGATCAGTACCTCGCAGATGGCGCGGATATCCCGTTCCGGCTGGGTGCTGAATTCCTCCAGCAGCCGGAACATGTAGGTTCGCCGCAGTACCTCCCGCGCCAGCACCATGTTCAGGGGCGGCAGGGCAATCTGGCGGTCAGTCATCACGTTGATCTGGGCGCCAGCGGCACCACACACCACCAGCGGGCCGAACAGCGGGTCCCGGGTTATGCCGACGCTGAAGGCAATGCCGTCGATGTGGGTATAGGACCGCTGCACCGCAAAACCCAGGAATCCGCTGTCCGGGAAGTACTTCTGGTAGTCCTCCATCAACTGCCGGCAGGCGTCGATGATGTCGTCCTCGTTGGTCAGGCTGTGCACCGTTGACCGGTAGCGGCCCTGGCCTGATTGGTATTCCATGAACGGGTGGCAGGCACGCTGGTGCATCAGGGTGACGTCGATGGGGCGACGTTCGACGGCGAAGGCCTCGACGACTTCCTCCACATCGTCGCAATACACCGTGGGCACCGTGTTGATGCCGTAGTCATTGAGGATGTCCCTGGCTTCCCGGTTGGCCAGGTGGTTGCGGCCCTGTCGCCGGGCGTTGACGATGATCCGACGGGTGTTGGCATGGTCGGCGAAGTGGTCGGTGAAGGACTCCGGGGTTTCCTGCAACAGCCGTTGCACCCGCTGGTGGTTCACGTGCTGCATGAAGGCCATGACCGCCTTTTCCGGCGAGAAGAACGACGGCACGCCGGCCCGGTAGAACTCGTCCCGGGCATCCATCACAGTGCTCTGGCCCAGCCAGCAGGTGAATACATTCAGCCGCGTGCCCTTGACCGCCTGCACCACGGCATCGGCAATCTGCAGGCTGTCCTCGGTCAGACTGGGGGAATACATGATCAGTACGTTATGGACCTCAGGATCCTTGGCCAGGATCCGGATCGCCTTGGCGTACAGGTCCGGTGAGGCATCGTAGTTCAGGTCGATGGGGTTCTTGCGGGTCCAGTATGGCGGCAGGATTTTCGCCAGGGCGTCGATGGACTGGTCAGACAAGGTGCCAAGCTCTCCCCCCAGGGCCGCCAGCCGGTCCACCGCCAGTACGCCGGGCCCCACCCCGTTGGCCATGATGGCCAGGGACTCCCGCTTCAGGGGGCGCATGCGGGAGAGGGTTTCCAGGGCGTCGAACATCTGCCCCAGGCCATCCACCCGCAGTACACCGGCCCGTTGCAGCATGGCGTCGTAGATAGGATCGGCCCGGTGCAGGCCAGCGGGCAACTCATGGCGAATCCACTCGGATTCCGGCACCCGGCCGCTCTTCACGGCAATCACCGGCTTGGTACGGGCGGCCACCCGTACCGCCGACATGAACCGCCGGGGGTTGGGGATGTTCTCGATATGCAGCAGGATAGCGCGGGTCTGGGAGTCCTGGGCCAGGTAATCGATCAGGTCGTCGTGATCGATGTCCATGGAATCGCCCAGGGTCAGGAAGTAGGAGAAGCCCACGCCCCGGGCAAAGGCCCAGTCGATCACCGAGCTGGCCACGCTGCCCGACTGTCCCACGAACGCCACCTTGCCCGGCAGGGCGCCCATGTGGGCGTAGGTGGCATTCAGGCTACGGGCCGGCACCATGAGGCCAATGGTGTTGGGCCCCAGTACACGGATACCCGTCTCCCGGGCCGCATCCCCCACGGAATACATCAGCGGCTGACCGGTCTGGGAGTGGGCCCGGGACATACCACCGGTCATCACCATGGCGGTGCGGACTCCGGCCTTGCCCAATCGTCGCACCACCTTGGGCACCGTGTCCGGCGGCGTACAGACGATGGCCAGTTCCGGGCTGAAGTCCATCTTCGACACCCCCGACACGCAGGGCACCCCGTGCACCGACTCATAGCCGTTCTGGTTGATCACCAGCATACGGCCCGGATAGCCACCGCCCAGCAGGTTGCGAAGCACCATGCCCCCCAGGTTATCGGCACGCTCCGAGGCGCCGACCACCACGATTGACGACGGGTTGAACAGGCTTTCCAGGTAACGGGTGCCCAAAATGCAATCTCCTTCGACCATTCATGTCATGGGTATTGCCTATCTTAGGCCCTGCATCCTTGATGTAAAACGAATTCCTCATCCGGATTCGTACGACCAAAGAAACACAGCGAAGGTCAACGATCCCTGTTACCATTGCTTTAACAACTCCAAGTTTTAACAACACCAAGTCCAGCGCCGTCAGGACCCTATCGATACATGACTACCGCGTTTTTCTCACATGACGACTGCGCCAAACACAACATGGGCGCAGAGCATCCGGAATGCCCGGAGCGCCTCAGCCGCATCATCAGTTACCTGGAGGATACGGGCCTGGACCAGGAGCTGGACTGGGTCCGGCCCGATGAGGCCACACGTGACCAGTTGATGATGGTGCACCCCGAGAAATACCTGCACCAGCTGGACCTGATGCAGCCCACCAAGGGGCGGGTCTTCACCGACCCGGATACCGCGCTGATGCCCGATACCCTGCGGGCTGCACGGCTGGCGGCAGGGGCAAATATCGAGGCGGTGGATATGGTGCTCAGCAGTCAGGTGACCAACGCCTTTGTCTGCGCCCGACCGCCAGGACACCACGCCGAGCGCGCCAAGTCCATGGGTTTCTGCTTCTACAACAACATCGCCCTGGCGGCCATGCGGGCGCTGACGTTCCACCACCTGGAACGGGTGGCGATCGTGGATTTCGACGTCCACCAGGGCAATGGCACCGTGGATATCGTGCAGGGGGACAATCGCATCCTGATGTGCTCCAGCTTCCAGCACCCCTTCTACCCCCACTCCCATGTCTACCGGCTGCCGGAGAATATCGTCAACGTACCGGTTCCCGCCGGATGCGGAGGTCAGGAGTACCGGGATCTGGTGAAGGACGGCTGGCTAAAGCGGCTGGAGGCGTTCGAGCCGCAACTGATCCTGGTGTCCGCCGGCTTCGACGGCCACCGCATGGACCCAATGGCGGAAATGAACCTGGAAACCGGGGACTACCTCTGGCTGACGGAGATGCTGACCGGACTGGCCAGTGAGTACGCCAACGACCGGCTGATCTCCACCCTGGAGGGAGGCTACCACCTCAGGGCGCTGGCCGAGAGTGTTGGTGCCCACGTCGGCGAACTGGTGCGCGCAGGGCGCTAGCCGCTGGCCCCACCAAAGGCATCGCTGTCCGCCCGCTGCACGCCCTGGCTGTCCCCTTCCCGCTCCAGGCGGATATTGGTTCGCCGGTTATCCGCCGGATTGCCCGAAACCGGGTACTGGTCCGCGTGGGAGCGGATCACGATCAGGTCTTCGGGCACCCCGACTTCAATCAGGTAATCCGCCACCACCTGGGCCCGCTCCTCGGACAACGCACGGTTCTGGATACGGCTACCCATACTGTCGGAATGGCCATCCACAAACATCCGCGTGATGGCGGGGTCCGCCGCCACATAGGTGGCGATATTCCGCAGCAATTGCCGGTCCCGGTCCGACAGCGAGGTACTGCCAGAACCGAAGGGAATGCGGGAGCGCTGGATCTGGTCGTAGTTGACCGGCAGCAGCCCCGTCACGCAGCGCCGGTAGCCGTCGAATTCCGAACGGAAGTTGATGTTGGACAGCCGGACACGCACCGGGTCACCCTGGTAGCGGGCCTGGCGGGTGACGGTGGGCGCCATACCGGACAGGAGCCCCTCCATCATGGCCATGGCTTCCCGCTGGCCCACTTCCACCACCTTGCGGTCGTCGCTGACATCGACATAGCCCAGCCGCTGCGTGGGCTCGCCCGGACGCCAGGACGGCGCCTCCACCACCAGCAGGCCACGCCCCGGCCGCATCAGCGGCAGATCCGCCTCCAGGTAGAAGCCCAGATCCTCGCCGGCCCGGTGACTGAACACCGCGCGACCGTAACCGGGCACGTCATGGGTCAGGGTACAGTCGAACACGGATTCGGTCAGGTACCATTCGCTGTTCTCCAGCCCGGCGCCAAAGCTGCGGGCGCCGACGGGCAGGCTGGCCGCCAGTCCCCCGGCCACAAGCAGGGCCAGCAGGGTCTTGCGGCCCCGCAACCTGTTGTTTCCTGGTGTGTCTGTTGAACAATCGTGTCTGACCATGGCCGTTTCCGGAGATCTGATAAAAGTGCACCTGCAAAGTCTATCGGCGGCCACCGCGGATTCTTTAGCCCTGACCTTCTGGTATACTCGCGGCGTTTTCCAGAAGGCAACCCTGATACCGGAGACCCAGGCCCCATGACCGATCAGATCACCATCACCCGACCGGACGACTGGCACCTGCACGTACGGGATGGCGATGTGCTGGCGGATGTGGTGCCTGCCACCGTCCAGCGGTTCGCCCGGGCCATTATCATGCCCAACCTGGTACCGCCGGTGACCACGGCAGAGCAGGCACTGGCCTACCGGGACCGCATCCTGGCCGCCCGGGGTGACCATACCGGTTTCGAGCCCTTGATGACCCTGTATCTGACCGGTACTACGACCCCGGACCAGATTCGTGAAGCCTATAAGGCCGGCATTCCGGCGGCCAAGCTGTACCCGGCTGGCGCCACCACCAACTCGGCTTCCGGCGTCCGGGATATCAAGGAAATTGACGACGTACTGGCCACCATGGCCGAGTGCGGCATGCTGTTGCTGGTCCACGGCGAGGTCACCCACGACCATGTGGACATCTTCGACCGGGAGAAGGCCTTTATCGACCAGGTGCTGGCCCCGGTGATGGAACGCCACCCGTCACTGCGGGTGGTCCTGGAACACATCACCACCGGTGATGCCGCCGAATTTGTGAAACAGCACGATGGCGACCGGCTGGCGGCCACCATCACGCCCCAGCACCTGATGTATAACCGTAACCACCTGCTGGTAGGCGGCATCCGCCCGCACCTGTACTGCCTGCCCGTGCTCAAGCGCAACGTGCATCAGCAGGCCCTGCGGGATGCCGTGGTCAGCGGTGACCGTCGATTCTTCCTGGGCACCGATTCCGCGCCCCATGATCTGGGCAAGAAGGAAACCGCCTGCGGCTGTGCCGGGTGCTACTCTGCCTTTGCCGCCATCGAACTGTATGCGGAGATATTCGAGGACCTGGGCGTACTGGACAAGCTGGAAGCCTTTGCGAGCTTCAACGGCCCGGATTTCTACCGTCTGCCCCGTAACACCGACACCATCACCCTGAAGCGGGAGCCCTGGACCGTACCGGAACGACTCCCCCTGGCCGATGGTGCCATTGTTCCCCTGCGGGCCGGCGAAACCCTGCGCTGGCGCCTGGCCTGATTTCAGCCTTTACCCAATCCCGATCTGGAGATGTTGTGACTGACGAAGCCACTGTGAAAGCCCACCCCATGTCCCAACGCTTCCGGGGCTTCCTGCCCGTTGTGGTGGATGTGGAAACCGGCGGCTTCAATGCCCGCACCGATGCCCTGCTGGAGGTGGCGGCGGTGCTGATCACCATGGACGAGGACGGCTGGCTGCAGCGGGGCGAGACCATTGCTCGGCACGTCAAACCCTTCGCGGGTGCCAACCTGGAACAGTCCGCACTGGATTTCACCGGCATCGACCCCTGGGCCGAAGACCGGGACGCGGAGGACGAAAAGGAAGCCCTGCGGGCCGTGTTCAATCCCATCCGCAAGGCGGTGAAGGAGCATGACTGCAAGCGAGCGGTGCTGGTGGGCCACAACGCCACCTTCGACCACAACTTCGTGTTTGCGGCGGCGGAACGGGCGGACATCAAGCGCAATCCCTTCCACCCCTTCTCCACCTTCGACACCGCCACCCTGGCGGGCCTGGCCTACGGCCACACGGTGCTGGCGGAAGCCTGCAAACGGGCCGGGCTGGAGTTCAGCAACAAGGAAGCCCACTCCGCCGCCTATGACGCGGAGAAAACCGCCGACCTGTTCTGTGGCATCGTCAACCGCTGGAAGGCCCTGGGCGGCTTTCCATTGCCGGAAACCGAAGCCCCGGAAACATCCAGGGTGGAACAGCCCGATACCGAGAAGTCAGCCAGCGACTGATCGCCGGCTGCCCTCCAGATCGGCGCTCCCGACCGGCGTCTACCAGTGGATACCCCGCATCAGCGCGGCAAACGCAATCTGCTCGGAGGTCACCCTAGGCTGGTCACCACGCTTGCCGGACGCCGCCGGTGAATCCGGGAACATGCGGTAGCCGGTGTTCATGACGATTTCCCCCAGTTTCGGCGCCACCGCATGGGTAACCTGGGCAAAGACGCCCAGCCGGGTGGCAATGCGTTTGGGCCGTTGGATGATGGCTTCGGTCACCATGTCCGCCGCCTCTTCCGGGGTCAGCGTGGGAACCGAGTCGTAGATCCTGGTGGGCGCGATCATCGGTGTCTTCACCAATGGCATGTTAATGGTGGTGAAGGTGACATTGCGGTCCGACCACTCCGCCGCCGCGCAACGACTGAAGGCATCCAGCGCCGACTTGGAGGCCACATAGGCGGAGAACCGGGGCGCATTGGTCAGGGTACCAATGGACGAGATGTTCACCACATGGCCGCGCTTACGTTTCAGCATCCCCGGCGCAAACCCCATGATCAGGCGGACGGCGCCAAAGTAGTTCAGTTGCATGGTGCGCTCGAAATCGTGGAACCGGTCAAAGGACAGCGCCAGTGACCGGCGGATGGAGCGACCGGCATTGTTGATCAGCACATCCACCACGCCATGGTCCTCCAGCACCTGCGTCACGAAGCCATCACAGGCTTCCATATCCGAGAAGTCACACTGGTAGGCATGGACCTCGGCACCCCGGTCGCGCAGGGACGCCGCCACTTCCTTCAGCCGCTCCGGCTTGCGGGCGCCAATCACCAGTATCGCTCCGGCATCCGCCAGTCGTTGCGCCGTGGACAGCCCGATACCCGAGGTTGCCCCCGTGATCACACACACCTTGCCTTCCACCGCGCCCCGCAGGCTGCGGTCCCGGAACAGGTCCGGGTCCATGTTCCGTTCCCAGTAGTCCCACAGCACCGTGGCGTAGTCCGTCAGGCGGGGCACCTCGATCCCGCTGCCCCTGAGGACCCGTTCGGATTCCCGGTCGTCAAAGCGGGTCGGGTAGTTGATGAACGACAGCACGGATTCCGGAATGCCCAGGTCCTCCAGCACCGCCGAAGTCAAGCGCTTTACCGGTGGCAGGTTCTTCAGGGACTGGCGGATGAACGGCGGCACGAACCCGAACATCCGTGAGTCCACCCGCATGGCCATGCGCGGTGCATGACCGGCCTCGCAGAACAGGTTGAGGATCTCCCCCACCTTGTAGGGTTCCGGGTCCACCAGGTGGAAACACAGGCCGTCCTCTCCCGGCTGATGGGCAATATGGTCCAGGGCGTCCACCACGTAGTCCACCGGCACGATATTGAGCCGGCCACCCTCCACGCCAATGGTGGGCACCCATTCCGGCAGGGTACGGCGCACCTTCTGGATCATCTTGAAGAAGTAATAGGGGCCGTCCACCTTGTCCATCTCGCCGGTGCGGGAATGCCCCACCACCATGCCCGGACGGTAGATGCGGAACGGCAGCTGGCATTCCTGCCGTACCACGCCCTCGGATTCGTGCTTGCTGCTCAGGTAGGGGTGGTCCAGGTTCGTGGCCTCGTCGAACATGTCCTCCCGGAAGGTGCCCTTGAACAGCCCCGCCGCGGCAATGGAGGACACGTGGTGGAAACAGCCTGCCTCCAGGGCGCTGGCGGCCTCCAGGGCATGCCGCGTGCCCTCCACATTGGCCTGCTGCTGGCTAGCCTCGTCCGAGGCCATGTCATAGACCGCCGCCAGGTGGAAGAAGTGGTCCACCTTGCCCGCCAGAGCCTTGCGGGTCTTGGCGTCCAGCCCCAGGCCAGGCTTGCCCAGGTCCCCGACCACCGCGTGCACCCGGTCGGAGGCCGGTCCCCAGCGCTCGCGCAGCGCTTCCAGTTTGTCGAGGGATTCCTTTCGCACCAGCAGGTGAACGTCGCCGCCCCTGGCCAGCAGTTTCTCCACCAGAAAACGGCCGATAAAGCCGGTACCACCGGTCAGAAAATAGTTCATGATGGTTGCGTCCTTGGGTTGTTTTTGTCGTTCGAATACCTACTCATACTGTATGCCATCCCGCTGATTCCTCAAACGGAAATGGCATCGACTTTGATCCACCACCGGGAAGATAGACGCCGGCACCCCATGCATGCCGGGGAACCAGATGTCATAATTCGTGTCCCAATGCATTGACGTTGCTGCCCACACGCGACTGATCCAACCAGGAGACCCTTGAATGCCCAGCCAGGACAACGCTGACCGTTACATTTCCATTGCACGTGCCTGCCTGCGGGCCATCAATGATACCGCCACCGACAGCGGCAGCCGTGAGGAGAAGATCCAGGCGGTCTATCAGGCCATTGACGAAGCCTTCCAGGCGGAGTTCGCCGAGCAGCGGGAAGCCATTGCCGTGATGGCATCGGTGCTCGAACGTATCGCCTCCGGTGACCTGGACAACCAGGACGCCGCCACCCTGGCCCGCATCACCCTGGACCAGCACCCGAATGCGGCCAGCCAGGGCCGTGTCCATTAAGCCGTCGACCACCCCCAACACCTAATTCCCGGTAAAGGATGTACTGAATGAGGATAATGCCCGTCGCCACGATGAGCCTTGCCCGCTCCACCGCCCTGTTCGCCCTGCTGTGGATGGCCACCCTGGCCCAGGCAGCCATCGAGCCGGTGAAAAGCCCGGCGGATACCAACGAGTACCGTTACCTGAGCCTGGACAACGGCCTGGAGGTCTTGCTGATCTCCGACCCGGACGCGGACAAGGCGGCGGCCTCCCTCAATGTGGCCGTGGGCAGCGGCAATGACCCGGAGGACCGCGCCGGGTTGTCCCACTTCCTGGAACACATGCTGTTCCTGGGCACCGAGAAGTACCCCAACCCCGGGGAGTACCAGCAGTTCATCAGCAGCCATGGCGGCAGCCACAACGCCTTCACCGCCTTCCAGGACACCAACTATTTCTTTGATATCCAGCCCGACCACCTGGAACCGGCCCTGGACAGATTTGCCCAGCAGTTCTCCGCGCCGCTGTTCACGGCGGAACTGGTGGACCGGGAGCGCAACGCAGTGCACTCGGAATACAGCGCCTCCCTCAAGGACGACGGCCGCCGCTACTACTCGGTCCGCAAGGCCATTAGCAACCCGGAACACCCCTTCAGCCAGTTCTCCGTGGGCAACCTGGAGACGTTGGACAATTCCGGTGAGCGACCACTGCGGGACGACCTGATCGAGTTCTGGAAGGACCAGTACTCCGCCAACCTGATGACCCTGGCGGTCTACGGCCCCCAGTCCCTGGACGAACTGGAGGCCATGGTGCGCCCCCGTTTCCGCGCCATCGAGAACCGCAACCTTGCGGAGAAGGTA
Organism: Marinobacter shunpengi; assembly: GCF_045449715.1. NCBI lineage: Bacteria > Pseudomonadati > Pseudomonadota > Gammaproteobacteria > Pseudomonadales > Marinobacteraceae > Marinobacter > Marinobacter shunpengi. Next base: position 38,793 of record NZ_JBJJLA010000010.1, read on the forward strand.
TACCCCCAGCCGCTGTTCGCCCCGGATACGCTGCCGGCGAAGCTCCAGTTGCAGACCATCAAGGATATCCGCCGGCTTCGGTTGATCTTCCCCATCCCGTCCCAGCAGGAACACTACCGGACCAAGCCGCTCCACTACGTCGCCAGCCTGTTGGGGCATGAAGGCCCCGGTAGCCTGCTGGACGTGCTCAAGCGTCGCGGCTGGGTTGAGAGCCTGTCCGCCGGCGGCGGTACGGATACCGGTGAGGAGTCCAGCCTGGAGCTGACCATGGCCCTGACCGACGAAGGCATGGAACACCAGGATGAGATCGTTGCCCTCACCTTCGACTATATCGAACTGGTCCGCACCCAGGGCATTGACCGCTTCCGGTTCGAGGAGGACCGGCAGCTCTCCGAGATCGACTTCCGCTACCAGCAGCGGCCGGACCCGGTTCACCTGGCCATGCGGCTTTCCATGCAGATGCAGGAAGTGGCCCCAGAGGATGTGCTGCAGGCCCCGTGGATGATGGCCGACTATGTACCGGATCAGTACCGCGACCTGCTCGGCCACCTGACCCCGGACAACCTGCTGATCGTGGTCCAGAGCAACCAGGCGCTGCCCGGGGACGCCAGCCGCACCCGGTGGTACGACACCCCCTACCAGCTTGATTCCGGTATCCAGGTGCCCACCAGCGGCGACCAGGTGGCACAGCTATCCGCCCAACTGGCACTGCCGAACGAGAACCCCTTTATTCCCGAGGACCTGTCCATGGTGGACGGCGAATCCATGGCACAGCCGGAAAAACTGGCTACCCTGGAGGATCTGGAGGTCTGGTACGCCCGGGATACCCGCTTCGGCCGCCCGGAAGCCAACATCTTCCTCAGCCTGCGATCGCCCCTGACCACGGCCTCTCCCAGGGGGCAGGTGCTGACCAGCCTGCTGGCGGAAACCGTCTCCGTCCAGCTCAATCCCTGGGCCTATCCCGCCCAGGTGGCCGGGCTGGACTACCGGGTGTATCCACACCTCCGCGGACTGACGGTCCGGGCCGGGGGCTACCACGACCGACTGCCGACACTGATGAACCGGATCATGGCCACCCTGTCCGACCCGGAGATTACCGACCAGCGTTTCCGCATCGCCCGGAAACAGTTGATGGACGACCTGCGCAACAGCCTCCAGGACAAGCCCGTGGCTCAGGCCGCCGGCTTCGTCCAGGATGCCCTGGTCCAGGGAGCCTGGACCAGCCAGGAGAAACTGTCGGCGGTCGAATCGCTGACCGTGGACGACCTGCGGGAGTTCGCCCAGGCATTCACCGCCCATCTGGACGCCGTCATGCTGGTCCATGGTAACGCCACCCCGGCGTTCACACTGAATACCGCCCAGCAGGCCAACGCCGTGCTGTTACACGATTCGCAACCGGCCATCGTCAACCGCAGCGCGGTACGGGACCTTCCCGCCGGAGAGACGGCCGTTACCTTGCCGGTGCCCCATCCGGACACCGGCTATGTACGCTACAACCAGGGCAGCAGCACCGGGTTTGACGAGCGGGCCCGCTACCGGTTGCTGACCCAGGTGATCAGCAGCCCGTTCTATGAGGAAATTCGCACCAACCGGCAACTGGGCTATGTGGTCTACGCAACACCGTTCGAGATGCTGGAAACGCCCGCCATCGGGCTGGTGGTGCAATCACCGGACGCCAGTGCCGATACCATTGATGAAGCCGTGCAGGCATTTGCCGATAGTTTCCGCAAACAGATCGAAGACATGCCGGAGGACGCCCTGGAGCGGGAGCGGCAGGCCGTCATCAGCAACCTGATGGAACAGGACCGCCGCCTGACGGATGTGTCCCAACGCTACTGGCGGGAAATCGACCGGCAGGCCACGGACTTCGATACCCGGGAAAGACTCTCCACCGCCGTTGAGCAGGTTACCAGGGCCGAACTGCTGGAAACCTTCGATGCCGTCCTGGAGGAACGGGATGCCAGCCTGCTGGTCACCACCAGCGCCGATGCGGAAGCCTCGGACGACGTCCTCCGCACCCTCCGGGATCAGCCACCGGTCGGCGACTGACCGAATTCGGACAGGAAACGGGCCCAGTCCTCGGGCTCGTCCACATCCCAGCGCGGGGCCAGGATTGCGACACTGAGCCCCGCGTTGCGTACGGCAGCAATACTCTCCTCCAGGGCTGTCTCGCTGCCCCAGGCCACCTCCCGCAACATATCCGCCGTGGTGCGACAGGCGCCAATCAGCACATAGCCGCCATCATCCGATGGGCCAAAGACCACATCCGCGTCCTCCAGGGCCGCGATGGCCTGTTCCACGTAATCCGCATCCACGGAGGGGCAATCGCTGCCCACCACAATGGCCCTGTCGGCCTCCTGCAGGCCTCGCGACAGCGCCTGGGTCATCCGCTCGCCCAGGTCCCGCCCCTGCTGGATCAACTGCCCGACACCGTAGCCGGCCACCGCATTCAGGATGGGCCCCGCCCCGGCCGGGGGTTCTTCCAGGTCGCTGTCCCAGGCCAGCGCCAGTGGGTAGCCGCACCGCCGCAACTGCTCCAGCACCGTCAGGGTCAGGGTGACGTGGGCGTGCAGGGCGCCCTCATCCCCCAGGGTCACGGCCAGGCGGGTTTTCACCCTGCCCTTGTGTGGCCATTTGGCAAACTGGAACAACTGCACCGTCGGGCTCATGGTGAATCCGCCTTATGGGTTATCGGGTTGGTGGAGCGCCGGACATCCGACCGGTACTGACGGGCCAGATCCGCCGGATCGGCACCCCGCCAGTACCGCCAGCGCAGGCGCCACATGAGGAAAATCGTACGCCAGGGGCCGTGGCGCTCCCAGCGACGACTGTCGGTGACCACGGGTGGACGAATACAGAAAGGCGGGGACATTCGCCGGAGTCGACGGCACAGCTCCACATCCTCCATCAGGGGGATGGGCGGATAGCCCCCCAGATCCTCGAACACCGTGCGGTGGACGAAAATGCCCTGGTCACCGGTGGCAATACCCGTAATGCGGGACCGGGCGTTCATCATAAAGGCAATGACCCGGAACAACGGGCGACGCCCGCTCAGGCGCACATCAAAACGCCCCCATGGCCGATCACTGGCCGCAAAATCCGCCAGCAGCCGGTCCGCGCCATCCGGCAGTTCCGTATCCGCGTGGAGAAACAACAACACCTGCCCCCGCGCTATCGCCGCCCCCCGGTTCATCTGCACCGCCCGCCCCGCACTGGATGTCACCACCCGGTCACACCGGGGCGTCGCCAGGGCCACGGTATCGTCGACACTGCCACCATCCACCACAATCACCTCGGCACCAGCCGCACGCAGGGGCAAAAGCCGCTCTAGGGCAGATACAATGGAGACGGATTCGTTCAGGACGGGAATAACAACGCTGACAACAGGCGACCGGGACACTAGGTGCTCCGAGGCAGAAAAAGTGAATGACACCACCGGATTCGGACACCCACCTTGAGAGATAGGCATCACCCCGTTATTATACCGGCCTTTCCAGCGAAAGGCCCCCGTAGCTCATCTGGATAGAGCGTCCCCCTCCTAAGGGGAAGGTAGCAGGTTCGAGTCCTGCCGGGGGTACCATTTCCCTTTCAAGGCAACCTACTCGACCGTCAAATGAGGTAGGCCAGAGCCTGAAGTCGATTAACGGTCTGCGGTAGTTCCTGGCGCATCAGGCAGTCCAGATAAGCTTCTGGGGTAAATGGCGGATTCTTCAGGCTGCGTCGGTGATTGCGCGCCGCCTTGATTACGCTTGCAGCATCCATATCAAACTGGTCAGCGATAAACTGATCAGGATGCACGGCCTGAATATTGTACCGATCCATGCATTCAGCTGGAAAATCTTTCAGGTTGAACGTGATAATAGCCTCCGCTCGGGTCTGTATGGCAGCGGCAAGTACGTGGCGATCGTCCGGATCTGGCAACACGATCGCATCGACCAAGCCCTCGTAACCCGTGACCAGAGCGCCGGGAACGCCCTGATCCATCAACTCCCGAACCCGGTTCAGCTTTTCACGGGGAATATCCGGGCGTCGTACCAGCAGGTTTCGAATCCATTCATCGTGTATTTGATCAGTCCAGCGAGCACGATAAATACCCGTTTGCGCCAAGTACATCAAAAAGCTTCTTAACGGAGCTGGATACATCACACACGCATCGTAGATTACTGTGTAATGTGAGTTCACTCGTATCCCATCCCCAGATCCTGATCAAGGCTGCCCAGTTCATCCAGAGCCGCCAGACGCTCCTCTTCAATCTGTCTCTTGTAGGCCTGAAGCTCCGAAAACAGTATTTTGCGCCGGTTACCGACGCGGTGATAAGGCAGTGCGCCTTCGTCCAACAGTTTGATCAGGGTTGGACGTGAAATATTGAGCAGGTCCGCCGCCTCCTGAGTCGTCAGTTCAGCATGGATAGGCACCAGCTTAACCATATTGCCTTCTCCCAGCTGAGTCAGAAGCTCCACAAACAGACGCAGCGCGCTGACGGGGATAGATACCTTATGGGCCACACCCTCCCGATCGGTGAGAGTAATGTCCTGTGCCTCAGACCTGGTATCAATGACCGCTGACAACCCTTGGCTGCATGCTCGGGCAAGGAGTGCTTCTTCCCGGGTCGGAAGCTTTTCGTTTACAGAGTTCATCGCGTAAGTCCTCTCAGTACCACTGCAGCTTTTCGAATTATTCGAAATTAAAAGGCCGATGTCAATATTCGAAATTTTCGAAACAACCCTGAGGTAACCGGAACATCAACGCGGCTCCCATGCCAACCAGCCACCAGAACGAATCGCCGGGTAACCCGACACATCATGGTTGTAGATATACACCCAGGCCTTTCCATAAGGGGTATCCAACGGCACACGGTCATACAGCCCTGAATTCGGCGAACGGGCGTCGTAGCCTTCCAGCTCATCCAGCCGGGTGAAGATCTGCGCGTCCACCATATACACCTCTACCAATACGCCGCCACTTCTTTCGAGCTTGGCGCCGGGGAATAGCCCGAGGTCATAGAGCACAATCGACGATAGTGAACATGTGCCCAGAAAGTCTGACCGGGCGAGCCAGTGATGGTTTGGCTCCCCGCGCTTCAGGGTGCCATAGACGGCTGCTCGAAAGTTTTGATCGGTCATGAGGGGCTCCCTGCTGGTCTGAGCACGGCCACAGCTTAGCAGGGTGACGCCACAATCATTGATGTGAAGATCAAGTCCGGAAATCAAAACCAGGCGTTCCTCCCAACTCCCCCCGGACTCACCAATGGCTGAGCCAGGTCGCCGTAACAGGCCCGGATGGATTTCCGAGACAGGGCAAATTCCCCATGGCCGAAACCGGCTCAATGTCCGATACTTTGACGAGATATCGCCCTACCCCACCGGGCATACCGCACACCGCCAATAACAGGAGACGTTGTCATGAGTAACCTTGCCGCGACCGCTGAGCTCGAATGCCAGGCCACCGAGGAATGCGGGGCCGTTGAGCTGCTCCTGCAGCCTAAAGACCGTGACCTGGGCGGCTTCTCCGTTCGCCGTGTGCTACCGACCGCAAGGCGTAAAATGGTCGGCCCGTGGATATTCTTTGATCACATGGGGCCGGCCAGGTTTGCCGCCGGTACCGGCATCAACGTGCGCCCTCACCCTCATATCGGCATCGCGACGGTGACCTACCTGTTTGAAGGAGAGATCCTGCACCGGGACTCCGTGGGCAGCCTGCAGCCCATTACCCCGGGCGATATCAACCTGATGGTGGCCGGCAGTGGCATTGTGCATTCCGAACGGGAACGCCCGGAGATCACCGCCACCGACCATGTGCTGGACGGCCTGCAGTTGTGGATGGCGCTGCCGGAAGACCAGGAGGAAACTGACCCGGCGTTCCACCATTACCCGGATGCCGACATTCCCGGGGTCGAGGTGGATGGCGTTCCGGTGCGGGTGATGATGGGCTCGGCCTATGGCGTCACCTCGCCGGTGAAAGTATTTGCCGAAACCCTGTACCTGGAAGCCTGGCTGCAACCAGGCCAGCGCCTGACCCTGCCGGACGCCGAGGAACGGGCGGTCTACGTGGCAAGGGGCAGTGTCCAGGCCCGCGATGTCACCGTGCCCCAATATTCCATGGTGGTGCTGAACGACGAAAAAGGGGTGGTTATTGAAGCGCGAGAGGAAACCCGGATTGCCCTGATCGGCGGCGAACGGTTCAACAAGCGCTTCATCGAGTGGAACTTTGTGTCATCCCGCAGGGAGCGTATCGAGCAGGCCAAGGACGACTGGCGCCAGGGCCGCTTCGCAAAGGTGACCGGCGACGAGGAAGAGTTCATTCCGCTGCCGGACTGACTCTCCGCGTACCGTTCCATCAGCCGGATGACCGTCGACGCACACACCGCCATCATCTAAGCTATTTGCACTTTCCCTTTTGCAAACGACAAGGTGCCCTCACTGATGACGAATACACGCTCCCTGCTTGGCTCATTACTGATCTCGATCCCCGCCCTGGCCATGGTCGGCTGTGCTGGCTGGTTTGGCGGTACCGAAGAGGCACCCTCAACACCACCCATGCTGGATGGCACAGTCTGGCAGGTGGAAGATGTGGACAAGGGCGGCATCATCGACAATTCGATGATCACCGTGGCCTTCAACGACGGCAGGGTAACCGGCTACACCGGCTGCAACCGGTATTTTGGCAGCTACGAGACGGCGGGCGCCTCCATCACCGTCCGGGAACTGGCCAGCACCCTGAAAGCCTGCGTGCCCGCCATCTCGGCCCAGGAGCAACGGTTCCTGCATGGGTTGAGGGGCGCCACAAGCTATCGCATGGAATCAGACACCTGGCTGCTGATCATTGATGACAAGGAACGGACCCGCCTGAAGATGATCCAGATCGACGAGGACCCCACCGCCAGCGGCGCGGCCAGCGCCCAGCCGCAGGCCCAGGACATGTCACCGGTCAAGTCCGTGGTTCACTTCAACTGTGAGGGAATGGGACCGATGGACCTGCATTTTACAGGGGACGAAACCCTGACGATCAGCATGGGCGACCGGTCGGAAACCCTCCAGCGCAGCGTGACCGCCTCCGGCGCCCGCTACGTCAACGACTCCGTGACGCTCTGGAACAAGGCGCCGGAAGCCATGCTCGAAATGGATGGCATCACCTATACCTGCCGGCGGGACGACTGACCTCAGGCCCCGCCCATTAAGGCAGCATCATCGGTGCGGCCACCTGGTCGCGCACGTCCTGCCCGCACACCCTGGCCACCAGTTCCAGGGCAAACTCGATGGCCGATCCGGGCCCCTGGCTGGTGATACAGTTCTGGTCGACCACAACCCGCTCATGCTCCCGCGACCGATCCGGCAGGTCGTCCCGGAAGGCCTGATGGCCGGTAGCCGCAACACCATCCAGCAGGCCGTGGGGTGCCAGCGCCACCGCCGGGGCCGCACAGATGGCGCCGTACCAGAACCCCGCTTCCCGCTGCTTGCGGAGGCGGTCGATCAGCAAGGCGCACTCCGACAGGTTACGGGCCCCGGGCATGCCGCCCGGCAGGGCAATCAGGTCGTAGTCCTGGTCGACGCAGTCCTGCAGCAGGGCATCAGCGGTGATCCGGCTCCGGCGGGAGAGGGTCACGGTCTGGTGCTCATGGACACTGGCCACGGTCACTTCCACGCTGGCACGGCGCAGCACGTCAATAATGGTAATGGCTTCAATGTCTTCGCTGCCATCGGCGATGGGTACCAGGGCAGTCATGTTCATGGTGTCTCCTTAACACGTCGGGCCTGAAAGGGGATAGGATTACTGTACTATATCTATGAACCCAACCCGCACACTTCCAGGGGTACCAGCGGACCATGTCGTCAGGCCTGATCTTCGCCGTCTTTGCCATTGCCGCCATCGCACTGGCTGTGTTCTATCTCTTTTTCTACCGCCGCTGGCGTCGTCGCCGCGAGCTGCAACGGCCCTTTCCCCCGCAATGGCGTGCCCTGCTCACCGAGCGGGTTCCCCTGTACAACCGCCTGCCCGCCCACCTGAAGACAGACCTGGAGCAGCGGGTGCAGCTGTTCCTGTCGGAGAAGACGTTCTACGGCTGCGATGGCTTCGAGGTGGACGACACCGTACGCCTGACCATTGCCGGCCACGCCTGCCTGCCGATCCTCGCGCGCCCCTACAGCAATTACGATGAGGTCCGCAGTATCCTGGTCTACCCCTCTGCTTACCAGGTCACGGAACCCCGCCACAATGGCATGATCGTGGACACTGCCCACGAGGTTCGCGCCGGTGAGGCCTCGTCCATGGGACAGGTGGTGCTTTCCTGGGACGACTGCGAGAGCGGTGCGTTGTCGCCAGACAGCCACCACAACGTGATCATCCATGAGTTCGCCCACCAACTGGACTACCTGGATGGTTCCGCCGACGGTGCGCCACCCCTCGCCGGTGCCCAGGCCCAGCACTGGCAACACACCATGAGCGAGGCCTACGCGCACCTGCAACAGTCCCTCCGTCATCGCCAGACAAGCTGGCTGGATCCCTACGGTGCCACTGAGCCCGCCGAGTTCTTTGCCGTGCTCACCGAGACCTTCTTCCAGCAACCGGCGCACCTGTTTGACGAGCAGCCGCAGGTCTATGAAACCCTTTGCGGGTTCTACCGTTTCAACCCCCTGGACTATCCCTGACGTCCTGCCATCCTGTGCTCCGGGCGGATTCCGGACCTGGATTGGCGAATCCGGCCATTCGTTGCCTAGACTAGGAGTCTGCGCGGTAGAAATCGCGCCAGGCGAGAGCGACCCACTTTGAGGCCATTTTGACGGTCATTTGAGGCGCATAGTGGTTCTATGTAACGAAAATGAGCGCTCAAAAGGGGCCAAAGTGGGGCGGTCGCAGCGGTGCGACTTTCTGCTGCGCAGACTCCTAGTAGCTGGTGACGATGTTCGTCATGCACTCGGAAGCACGCTAACTATAAAACAAGGTTTCTCCGTATCCACCCAAAACCCGATCGTCGGGTCAAACAGGGAGAAGAACGGTGATCAAGAAAATCCTGATGGGAATCATTGGCCTGGCCGTTGTGGTGCTGGCAGTTTTCCTGGTGATTGCGTGGGAGTCTTCCATAGACCCCGTGGAACCGCCGGCCAGTGACCAGTTCAGCCAGGAACAGATCGACCGGGGCGAAGTTCTCGCCGGCCTGGGCAACTGCCAGACCTGTCACACCACCAACCCGGACCAACCCTTTGCAGGCGGCCTGGCCATGCCGACGCCATTCGGCACACTCTATTCCACCAACATCACCCCCGATGCGGACACCGGCATCGGCCAGTGGTCCGAAGAGGCCTTCGCCCGGGCCATGCGCGAGGGGGTGGACCGGTCCGGAGCGCACCTGTTCCCGGCCTTCCCCTACACCCATTTCACCAGGATGACCGATGAGGATGTAGCGGATCTCTACGCCTATATCATGACCCGGGAGCCGATCCGGGCGGAGGCACCGGACAATACCCTGGACTTCCCCTTCAATATCCGCATGCTGCAGGCGGGCTGGAAACTGCTGTTCTTCGATGAGGGTCGCTATGTGGCCGACGACAGCAAGGGAGAGGACTGGAACCGCGGCGCCTACATCGCCGAGGGGCTGGGTCACTGCAGTGCCTGCCATTCACCCCGCAATCCGTTCGGTGCCGAGGACGACAGCCGCGCCTGGGAAGGCACCGTGGTCAACGACTGGTACGCCCCGGCCCTCAATGCCAGCAACCGGTCGCCGGTGGATTGGACCGAGGACGCTGCCTATGCCTACCTGCGCAGCGGTGGCTCCCCCTATCATGGCGTGGCCATCGGCTCCATGGCGGAAGTGGTCCATGCCGGGCTGGGCCTGGCACCGGATGACGATATCCGCGGGTTGTCAGTCTGGCTCAGTGACCTGTCCGGCGCCGGCGATAGCCAGCAGGCTGGAAACCAGGCTTCCACGGCCATAGAGAGCGCCCATGAAAACCAGGAATCCAGTGCGACCACGGGCCAGGGTGAGCGGCTGTTTGCCTATGCCTGCGCGTCCTGCCACTACAACGACCCCGCTGATCCCAAGGCCATGCGACCGGAGATGAGTCTGAACAGTGCGGTATCGGCACCAGACCCGGTCAACCTGGTGCGGGCCACCCTGCACGGGGTATCCCAGGAGGAGGGTATCGCCGGTGTGATGATGCCCGGTTTTGCCGATGCCCTGAGTGATCAGGAAATCGCCAGCCTGTTGGCCTTCCTGCGGGACACCCATACCGATCAGCCGGCCTGGGACAACCTGGAACAGACCATCCGGAACCAGAGACAACAATAAACCCTGGCCGAGAGAGACCAGAACGGAGCGACGACACATGGCAACTGAATTCCAACTGAACGGTCAGGCCGTGACCGTGGACATCGAGGGGGACACCCCCCTGCTTTGGGCCCTGCGGGATGACCTGGACCTGACCGGCACCAAGTACGGCTGCGGCATCGGCATGTGCGGCGCCTGCACGGTGCTGGTCAACGGCCGGGCCACCCGGTCCTGCATTACCCCGGTGGAGTCGGTGGCCAATGCCACCATCACCACCATAGAAGGGCTCGACCCGGATGGCGAGCACCCGCTGCAGAAAGCCTGGGTAAAAACCCAGACACCCCAGTGCGGCTACTGCCAGAGCGGCCAGATCATGCAGGCCGCCGCCATGTTGCAGGACTTCCCGGAGCCCACCGACGAGCAGATCAATTCGGTGATGGGGGGTAACCTCTGTCGCTGCATGGCCTATGTACGGATCCGCGAGGCCATCAAACTGGCCGCCCGGGAACTGAACGGCGGTAACACCGTCGAGGCGTCCGAGGCAGGAGGGGCCACCAATGAGTAAGTTCTACCGCTATCTCAACCGCCCCGAGGGCTCCCAGGACGATGCTGACCAGGGGCTATCCATGAGCCGCCGCGGCTTCCTGATCGGTGCCGCCGGCGCCGGCTTCACCCTCGCCTTCTTCCGTTCCGGGCTGAGTTTTGCCCAACCGGAGGAGGTGGTCCAGGCCGGAGCCTTCGAGCCCACCATCTGGTATCACCTGCACCCGGATGGCCGCATCGTGGTCAATATCGCCGAGGCGGAAATGGGCCAGCACGTGGGCACCGCCCTGGCCCGCATCGTGGCCGACGAGCTGGAGGCGGACTGGTCCATGGTGGAACTGAACCATGTGGACAGCGATCCCAAGTGGGGCCTGATGGTGACCGGTGGTAGCTGGTCCGTGTGGCAGAACTTCACTCCCCTGAGCCAGGCCGGGGCCGCGGGCCGGCAGGCCCTGATCGAGGAAGGCGCCCGCCTGCTCGGCGTCAGCCCGGACCAGTGCCAGGCCCGCAACAGCCAGGTCGTCGCCGGGGACAAAAGCATCAGCTATGGAGATATCGTCAGCCGGGGCGACCTCACCCGCACCTACAGTGAGAAAGAACTCGAGGAAATGCCCATCAAACCGCCCTCCCAGCGGCGGCTGATCGGCCGTGAGTCCATGGCCCTGGATATCCCGGGCAAGACCGACGGCGCCAGCCGCTACGGCCTGGATGCCAGGGTGGACGGCATGGTGTACGGGCGCCCGCTGATTCCGCCGACCCGCTATGGCGCGACGGTGAACAACGTGGACGACAGCGAGGCCAAATCGGTCAGTGGCTACCGGCAGACCATTGTGCTGGAGGATCCCACCAATACCGTGCCCGGCTGGGCCGTGGTAATCGCCGATTCTTTCCACGCTGCCAACAAGGCCGCCGCGATGGTGAAGGTAGACTGGAGCGCCGGTGATACCGCCGATGTCGGCGAGCAGGACATCCTGGACCATGGCGTGGAGCTGATCGAAACCCCGGACAAGGGCTCCATCATGTTCCCGGACGACGGCGTGGACGATGCCTTCAGCGGCGCCGCCGACGTCTTCGAACAGGACTACATAACCCACAGCGTGCTCCACTTCCAGATGGAGCCGGTAAACGCCCTGGCTTACGAGAAGGACGGCACCTGGGAGATCCACACCGGCAACCAGTGGCAGTCCCTGATTATTCCAACGCTGGCCAAGGCCCTTGGCGTCGAGGAGAGCCAGGTGATCATGCGCACCTACATGCTCGGTGGTGGCTTTGGCCGGCGACTGAATGGCGACTATGCCGTGCCGGCGGCCCTGGCCTCGCAGCAACTGGGCAAACCGGTGAAGCTGGTGCTGACCCGGGAGGACGACAGCCGCTTCGATTCCCCGCGCTCGCCTTCCTACCAGCGTTTGCGGATGGCTTTTGACGGCGACGGCAACCCCGTGGCCATGGAGCACCATGCCACGGCGGGCTGGCCCACCCAGGTGATGGCCCCCTTCTTCATGCCCAAGGGGGCCAACGACGAGCCCTTCGACCCCTTCTCCATCCAGGGGGCGGCCCACTGGTATTCCGTGGGGCCGCACCGGGTACGGGCCATCTCCAATGACCTGGCCAATGCCACCTTCCGCCCCGGCTGGCTGCGCTCCGTGGGCTCCGGCTGGGTCAACTTCGCCCTGGAGTCGTTCATGGACGAGGCCGCCCACAAGGCGGGCCAGGACCCCATCGACTTCCGCCTGGCCCTGCTGAAGGCGGAGGGCAAGAATGCGGGTGAAGCGCCCAATTCCGTGGGTGGTGCCTCCCGCCAGGCCAATGTGCTGCGGCGGGCGCGGGAACTCTCGGAATGGGGTCAGGAAATGCCCGAAGGCACCGGGTTGGGTGTCGCCACCTCCTACGGCCAGGAGCGCAACATGCCTACCTGGACGGCTTGCGTGGCTAAAGTGAACGTGGACCGGGAGACCGGGCGGGTGCAACTGGAGAAGCTGACCCTGGTCACCGACGCTGGCACCATCGTCCATCCGGACGGAGCCCGGGCCCAGGTGGAAGGCGCAGCCCTTTGGGGCGCCAGCATGGCGCTCCATGAGGGTACGCACTTCGATAAGGGCGAACCGGTGGCCCGCAACCTCAACACCTATACGCCGATGCGGATGGGGGATGTACCGGAGCTGGAGATCGAATTCATCGACAGCACCGAGACCGCCGTGGGCCTGGGAGAACCGGCCACCACGGTGACCGGCCCCGCCATCGCCAACGCGATCTTTGCGGCGATAGGTGTGCGGCTGCGGGAGATTCCCATCACCGCCGAGGCTGTGCGCAAGGCCCTGCAGGCCTGACGCCAATGGTCGCTGATAACGGCCAGCGACGTCGGCAGGCGTGTGCGGCGGCCTTTCGCGCCAAGGACACCCTGCCGGTCCTGGTGCTGGCTGCGGGAGCATCCCGCCGGTTCGGTCGGGCCAAGGCCCTGGCCCACTGGCGGGACCGGCCATTGCTGGACCACGCCGTGGGCCAGGCCCGCCAACTCAGCGCCGATGTCCGGGTGATCACGGGATGCAGGGGACCGCTGCTTCCCCTCAGGGCTGGCCGGCGACCTTCATCGTGGCTGCATACGGACGACTGGCCCCGGGGCATGTCCGCCTCCCTGAAGGCAGGCATGGATACCCTTCCGTCCACGGCCCGGGGTGTGTTCGTGGTGCTGGTGGACCAGCCGTTGCTTGACCGTGACGGTCTTGGGCGGCTACGGGACGCGGCGCGACAGGCACCGGAGAGGCCGTTTGCGGCGGACTATGGAGAACGTCCGGGCGTTCCCGCCTACCTGCCCCGGTGGCTATGGCCGGCGGTACTGACCCTGGAGGGGGACCAGGGCGCTGGAAAACTCCTGGCCGCGGCTGGGGCCTGGCGATTACCCATCAGCGGGGTACTAGAGGACGTGGATACGCCGGAGGATCTGTCCGCTCTCAGGTGACCTGGTCAATGGTCCCTGAGATCGCCCTGATCAGCAGCGGCCTGCTGCCCTGTCCCCGGCGATAGTCCCGGACCATTTCCGCCAGTATAGAGAGGGCAATCTCCACCGGGTTGCCGGCCCCGATATCCAGCCCCACCGGTCCGCGGATGCGCTCCGGCGCCTGTGGAAAACCTTCTGCCACCAGTTGTCCGCACCGTTGTTGATGGGTGCGGCGGCTACCCAGCGCCCCCAGGTAGAACGCATCGGTCGGTAGCAATTGCCGCAGTAACGCCGGCTCCCAGTCATGCTCATGGAACATCAGCACGACCGCCGTGTGCGCATCCAGTGGTGGCACCCGGACCGACGCTGGTGAGGTCAGCAGGCCGGTGTCCACGCCGGTACCGTCACAGGCCGCCAGGGTGGCCTGGTCCGGGGATTGGAGCGATACCTGGAGGCCACTCTCCCGGGCCAGACGCGCCAGGGTGTAGGCATTGGGCCCCTTGCCGTAGACCAACAGCCGCCGGGGTGGATAATAGCAGCGCCGGAAACCCTTAGCAGGGCCGCTCTCCCCCGGATCGGCAACCACCTGGTGGGAGCCCGGCGCGAGGGTGTCCAGGGCCACTACCTGGCGCCGCCCCAGGGCACGCTGGACGGCGGCCATGGCTTCATCGTCCACGGTCACGTCGATATAGAGTTCCACCGACGCACCGCAGGGAAGCTGGATATCCAGGTACTCCGAACCGGCCCCCAGGCGCAGGGTCCGGTTACGTCCCTCTCCCAGGGCGGCCCGGGCTTCATCGACGATCACGCTCTCTGCGCAGCCGCCGGTCAGGTGCCCGGCATAGTCGCCATTGGCGGCCACCACCATCTGGCTCCCCGGGGGACGGGGTGAGCCGCCCTCCGAGTTCACCAGTGTCACCAGGGCAACCGCCTGCCCCTGCGACCGGAACGCCAGGAAGTCCTCCACCAGGCAGTCCCAGCTCCTCAGCATGGCGGGTGTGGAGGTATCTGTGTTCAACGCCCTACCTCGGCGTAGAGTTCCTTCTTGGAGAGTTTGCCCACCGGGGTCTTTGGCAGTTCATCCCTGACTTCCAGGCCATGGATCATCTCATGCTTGCCCAGGCGCGGCTTGAGGAAAGCCTTCATCTCATCAAGGGTGGGCTCTGGCTGTCCCTCCCGCAGGGTAATGTAGGCCCGGGGGCTCTGGCCCCGGTAGTCATCCGGCACGCCAATTACCGACACCTCGGCCACGGCCGGGTGCTCGTAGATGGCCTCCTCAATATTGCGCGGGTAGACGTTGTAGCCACTGCAGATGATCATATCCTTGGTGCGGTCGACGATGTAGACGAACCCCTTGTCGTCCATCCAGGCCACGTCGCCGGTACGGAAATAGCCGCTGGCGGTCATGGACTCGGCGGTGGCGTCGTCCCGCTTCCAGTAGCCCGTCATCACGCTGGGGCCGGCAATGCAGAGTTCACCCCGCTCCCCCTGGGGCATTTCCCGGTCACTGCCGTCCATGGCGATAATCTTCAGGTCGATACCCGGCACCGGTACCCCGCAGGCACCGGCGGGGGATGGCATACCCTCCGGGGTGAAGGTGCCCAGGGCGGTGGTTTCCGTCATCCCCCAGCCTTCCCTGACCGAACAGCTGGCCGCATCCTGGAACCGCTGCTGCAGCTCCACGGGCAGCGGCGCACCGCCGGAATTGCAGAGTTTCAGCGAGTCCAGTTGATAGTCCCCCAGTTTTGGGCAGGCCAACAGGGCCGAGAGCATGGTGGGCACCGCCGGAAACATGGTGATCCTTTCCTTCTGAATGGTTTCCAGGGCCTGTTCCGGATCGAACTTGATGTGCAGGTACAGCGTGGCACCGTTGCGCAGTCCGAACAGCATGTTGACCACAATGGCATAGATATGGAAGGGCGGCAGCACCGCCAGCACCTTTTCCTCCCCGGGTGCCACCGTGGTTTTCAGGGCAGTGCCCAACTGATCCGCAGCAGCGGCAATGTTGCCGTGGGTCAGCATGGCCCCCTTGGGGGCGCCAGTGGTACCGCCGGTATATTGCAACACCGCCAGCCGATCCAGGTCGTCGGCCTCGGCATGGCGCTGGTAGTGGCCATCGTTATCCAGCAGGCTGGTGAAGCTCATCACCTGTTCGTCCGGGGGCACCTCCGCCAGTTCCCCGGCCTGCTCCAATTTGCCGCGCACCGCCTCAGGCTGGCCGGAGAACTCGTCCACCGACCCCACTACCAGTTTCCGCAGGCGGGAACTGCCCAGGAACCCGGTCATGTTGGGCAGCAGCGCCTTCAGGTCCATGGTGACCATGATATCGGTCTCGCTGTCACCGATCTTGTGCTCCAGGATGCGCTCGGCATCCAGGGGCGAATAGTTCACCACCACACCGCCGGCGCGGAGGACGCCCAGGAAACTGATGATGACATGAGGCGTATTGGGCAGGTACAGGCCCACATGGACACCGGGACCAACGCCCAGTTTCTGGAAGCCGGCAGCCGCCCGGGACACCAACTGATCCAGCTCCCCATAGCTCAGGTCACGGCCCATGAAGTTAACGGCCGCCCGCTGCGGCCAACGACCGGCGGCCTGAGCCAGCATTTGGTGCACCGACAGGCCCGTCAGTTCCGGCTGGTGGGGAATCTCGGGGGGATAACTGGAAAACCAGGGGGCGTCCGGGGCAACGACTGCTTGGTTCATGGGTACTCCTTCGTGTTCTGTCGTTATTGTTGATTACTGGGTAGTCGAAACAGGTCCAGCTCAGGCTCCAAGGGCCGTCCAGCCACCGTCGACCATGACCGTCTCACCGGTGACATAGGACGAGGCCCGGGACGCCAGGAAAATCGCGGTGCCCACCATTTCGTCGGGGTCGGCCATGCGTTTCATGGGGGTACGGGCGACCACCTTTTCAGCGAAGTCCGCCCGCACATCGGTGATGGACTTGACCAGGGGGGTCTCGGTATACGCCGGCGCCAGGGAATTGACCCGCACCCCCCGCTCGGCCCACTCCACCGCCAGGGTCTTGGTGAGCATGTCAACGCCGCCCTTGCTTGCACAGTAGGCGGACGAGCCGATCAGCCCAGTCTTGCCGGCAATGGACGAAATGTTCACGATGCTGCCGCTGCCACGCTCAAGCATATGCCGACCCACGGCCTGCGCCATCAGGAACACACCGGTCAGGTTGATGTTGATAATGGTCTGCCAGTCTTCCAGCGGCAGATCTTCGGCGCGCCGCTTGATCGCCAGCCCGGCGTTGTTGATCAGGATGTCGATCTGGCCGGCTTCGCGGATGGCGGTTTCCACGGCCGACGTGATCTGCCCCGGGTCACCCACATCACAGGTGACCACCCACGCCTGGACGCCTTTGCTGCGAGCTTCCCCGGCCACGGCCTCGAGTTCGTCACGGCTGCGGCTGCATAACACCAGGTCGCTGCCCGCATCGGCCAGGCCCAGGGCAATGCTGCGGCCGATGCCACGCCCGGCACCGGTGACCAGGCTGACTTTTCCGGAAAGATCGAATAGGGACATGGTTCCACTACCTTCTATGGGGTTGTTTTTATTGAAATCCGTTAAAGGAAAGCATGCTAATCAGAAAATTGCCAGTTACAGGGATGGAGATCGCAGAAGGTCGGCATCAGGCCTCCTGGCGCGATTCCTGCTTATCTCCTCCTGACACGTCATTGTTTGGCCGGTTTGTTCCGGAGGTAAAGCCACCATGTCTCTGCTGACATCACTGATCAAAGCCGGTAGCCAGTTCCAGCAGGCCACCGCCCGCAAGGCCGCCGATCCACAGGCCGGAGCGGCAGGCAAGGCCAGCCAGGCCACGCCGGCGGATACCCGCCAGGGCAATGACGACACCTTTACCCTCACCGGCGGTCAGCCCCGAAGCAAGACCGGGCGTCTGTCCGTCACCGAGTACCGGCAACAGGTCGGGCAGGATATTGCCTTCGTGCGGGAAACCCTGCGGCACAAGCTTGCCGAGTACAGCATGCAACCCACCACCCAGATTGCCGCCTCCCGGGGGGCCAACGGAGAGGTGGAGATACAGGGCCGGATGCCGGAACAGCCGCGGCAACGTATCCAGCAGGACCTGAACAACAGCCGGGAGTTCCGGGACGCGCTCCAGCGCCTGAGCGTCAACGAACCGACGCTGACCTTCGTCGATACCGCCCTGAAGCTGAACCAGGCCTATGGCACCAGTAACACCGTGCTGGACACCCTGGTCAGCGACAATCAGCAGTTCAACGGTCTGCAGGACCTGGTGCACCGCTATGACAGCATACGCCGCACCTTCTCTGGCGATTCCGGCGATACCTCATCCAGTGCCCGGGCCTACGCCTTCCGACTTAACGCCCGGGCCTAGCCCCGCTAGTGTCCCATTTGGATAACTTGATGACCGGCTAGACCCTGAAAGGCTCCGGGTCGCCCTTGCCTATCCGGGTAATCTCCGGTACTTCCCCGGTCATGTTCACCACGGTGGTGGGTTCCATGCCGCAGAAGCCACCATCAATGATCAGATCCAGTTCGTGTTCCAGCACATCGCGGATGTCGTAGGGGTCGGTCATGGGGTCTTCCTCACCCGGCAGGATCAACGTGCTGCTCATGATGGGCTCGCCCAACTCCCCCAGCAGTGCCTGCACGATGGCGTTGTCCGGCACCCGCAGGCCGATGGTGCGCCGCTTTGGATGCAGCAGCCGGCGGGGTACCTCGCTGGTGGCGTCCAGGATGAAGGTGTAGGGTCCCGGGGTGAAATTCTTCAGCAGGCGGTACTGGGTATTGTCCACCTTGGCGTAGATACCCACATCCGACAGGTCCCGGCAGACCAGGGTGAAATTGTGCTTGTCGTCCAGCCTGCGGATGCGCTTGATGCGGTCCGCCGCCTGCTTGTCCTCCAGGCAACAGCCGATGGCATAACCAGAGTCAGTGGGGTAGACGATAACGCCGCCCTTGCGAAGGATGTCCACGGCCTGGTTGATCAGCCGCTTCTGGGGTGTTTCCGGATGGATCTGGAAAAACTGGCTCACGACGCCTGCTCCCGTTTGGAACCGCCCATGCAGTTGGGGGAGTCCGGGACCTGACCACCGGCCTGCTCCCACTCCTCCGGTGTAAACAAGTGCAACGCCAGGGCATGGACCCCGCCCTGCATCTCCTCGGACAGGGCCTGGTAGATGGCCTGGTGGCGACGCACCCTGGACTGCCCTTCAAACTGGTCCGAGATCAACGTGACCTTAAAATGGGTTTCGGAATTCGGCGGCACGCTGTGCATATGGCTCTCGTTCTCCACGGTGAGGTGACCGCCCTCGAAATGCTCACCCAGTTTCTGTTCGATCGACTGCTGTATCCGCATACCGGAAGTATCTCTGTTGGTGTGGTGGCTGTTGCTATCTAGTCTACACCCTGTGCTGCGTCTTGACAGGGGGAGGTCGAGGCGCCATCTTGCCTCTCCCCAGAACCGCCGGATATCCCACAACACCATGCAGCTGTACATTGCCGAGAAACCCAGCCTGGGCCGCGCCATTGCCGACGCCCTGCCCGGCCCCGTCCAGAAGGGACCGGGCTGGTTGCGTTGCGGTGAAGGTGAGCAGGCGGTGACGGTAAGCTGGTGCATCGGCCACCTGCTGGAACCGGCCGAGCCGGCCAGCTATGACCCACGCTGGAAATCCTGGCGTATGGACGACCTGCCGGTGTTCCCGGAACGCTGGCGGCTGATGCCCCGGGACAGTGTCACCAGGCAGCTGGGCGTACTGGAGAGCCTGATCCGCAAGGCACAGGTGATCTACCACGCTGGCGACCCGGACCGGGAAGGACAATTGCTGGTGGACGAGGTATTGCGGTATTTCGGCGTCCAGTGCCCGGTGCACCGGGTGCTGATCAACGACCTCAACCGGGACGCGGTGAGTCGGGCCCTGGCCAGCCCAAGGGACAACCGGGACTTCCGGCGCCTGTCCCACTCCGCCCTGGCACGGCAGCGGGCCGACTGGCTCTACGGCATCAACCTGACCCGCTACTACACCCTGAGCTACCAGCAACAGGGGGCGGATGGCGTCTATTCCGTGGGCCGGGTACAGACACCGGTACTGGGACTGGTGGTCCACCGGGACGACACCATCGCCGACTTCGAGCCCAAACCCTGGTATCGCATAACCATTACCGCACAACCCGTCGATGACGATGGCAGCCGGGCCTTCGAGGCCCGGTGGCTGCCCTCGGAGACGGTGCGCGACCATCTGGACGACGAGGACCGGCTGCTCAGCCGCGACATCGCCGAGGATATTGCCAGGGCTGTTCAGAATCGCCCCGGTCGCATTACCGCCGCCCGCTTCCGGGACCGCCCGGAGGCCCCGCCCCTGCCGTTGTCACTGTCTGCCCTGCAGATCGAGGCGGGCAAGGCCTTTGGCATGGGGGCCAAGGATGTGCTGGATACCGCCCAGAACCTCTACGAAAAACACCAGTTGATCACCTACCCCCGGTCCGACTGCCGCTACCTGCCGGAAGGGCACCTGGCACAGGCCGCCGGCGTTGTCAGGGCCATCGGCCGGGTGGACGACGGTCTTGCCCCCGCCACCGAAAGCGTCGACCTGCAACGCCGCACCAGGGCCTGGAACGATAAAAAGGTGGATGCCCACCATGCCATCATCCCCACCCTGCGGGCGCGACCGGCGGGCCGGCTGACACCGGCGGAACAGAACGTCTATAACCTGGTGGCCCGCTACTACCTGATGCAATTCATGGCGGACGCCATCCACCGGGAAGGCCGGCTGGAGCTGACCATCGGCGAGCACCGGTTCCGGGCCACGGAAACCGCCCTGCTGGAAGCAGGCTGGAAGACCCTGGAGCCCAAACAGCGCCAGTCCGCCACACCGGACGGCGCACCGAAGAAGCCCCTGCCACGGCTGGAAGCCGGCGATGACATCACCTGCACCGACACCTCGGTGAAGGAGCGCATGACCCAGCCCCCCCAGCATTTCACAGATGCCACCCTGCTGGCCGCCATGACCAACATCGCCCGCTTTGTCAGTGATCCGGAACTGCGCAAGACCCTGCGGGAAACCGACGGCCTGGGCACCGAAGCCACCCGGGCCGCCATCATCGAAACCCTCTTCCGGCGGGACTACCTGTACCGGGAAGGTCGCCATATCCGGGCCGCCGACAAGGGCCGCAGCCTAATACACGCTCTGCCGGAAGCCATCAGCCAGCCGGACATGACCGCTCTCTGGGAAGCCACCCTGGAGGAGATCCGGGCCGGCAAGGGCGACCCGCGCCAGTTCCTGGATCAGCTCAAGGCGCAGATCACCGGCTTCATCCGCCAGCCAGCAGCCAGCGCTGGTGCGCCCTCACAACGGCAATCCACCGATGCGTCCACTGACTCCGACGCCATCCACTGCCCCAAGTGCCGGGCGCCCATGCGCATCCGTGAGGGCAAGTACGGCCGGTTCCATGCCTGTACCCGCTTCCCGGACTGCAATGGCACCCGGCCCATCGATGACACCTCCCCGCAGGACGGCACCAGCCAGCGGCCCTGGCCCTGCCCCGCGTGCTATGCGCCACTGGTCCGGAGAAAAAGCCACCGCGGCTGGTTCTGGGGCTGCAGTAATTTCCCTTCCTGCCGACAAACAGTCAATGACGACAATGGTTCGCCAGCATCGCTTCAGCGACCGCCGGCAAGGTCGTAACGGCCTTACGTAACGCTACATAATGACACTGACTCGTCATTAAATATTTGACACAATATCGAGCGTTATACAGCCGTTTGAGTAACGCCCGGATGTCCTTCATCACCCGGTGCCGGTGAAACTTGCGTTTTCAGGAGACAATTCATGCGCATAGCCCTGCTGGAAGACGAACACGAACAGGCTCAGCATGTGCAGCAGATTCTGGCGGACCAGGGTCACCCCTGTGACAGCTTCCCCACGGGGCAGTCGTTCCTGAGCGCTGTGCTCCACCGCAGCTATGACCTGATGATCCTGGACTGGCAGATTCCCGACATGACCGGGCTGGATGTGCTGCGGGACGTGCGCGCGCAACTGAACTGGCCGGTACCGGTGCTGTTCCTCACCCAGCGCGACAGCGAGCAGGATATCGTCCAGGCCCTGGATGCCGGTGCCGACGACTACCTGGCCAAGCCCGCACGGCCGGCAGAGCTCAACGCCCGGATCAATGCCCTGGCCCGTCGCTCCAACCCGGATGCCGACAAGGAAGAGCTGGTCTACGGCCCCTTCGTGGTCAACACCAGCCGACGCACCATCACCCTGCACGGCGAGCTGCTCACCCTGACCGACAAGGACTTCGACCTGACCCTGTTCCTGTTCCAGAACCAGGGCCGGCTGCTCACCCGCGAAATGCTGCTGGAGAGAGTCTGGGGCCTGACCCGGGATATCAATACCCGGACCGTGGATACCCATATGAGTCGCCTGCGTCGGCGCCTGGGGCTGAATCCGGAAAACGGTTTCCGGATCAAGACCATCTATCAACGGGGCTACCGGCTGGAATCCATGGCCGAGGCCACCGTTGGTGAGGAAGCCACCTCCGCCTGATGACCTGGGGCCGCCATTTGCAATCATCCATTTCCGTGACACGGCGATACCCGCTGTCCCCGGCATGCCTTGCCGTCGCCCTGATGCTGGTGATCGGCCTGTTGCCGACCCAGCCGCTGGCCGAGCTGACCATCGCCCGCGGCTCCGGGGCGTCCAGCGCCGGCCTGGCCCAGCCCGTGGGTGATCCCTCGGACTGGACCTATACGCTCAAATCCGGCGAGTCTTTCGGACAGGTGGCCGGAGAGCTGCTGAAGTCATCAGCCTCCGCGGACCGCCTGGCCAGCTACAATGGTCTCCGCTCACCTTCCGCCATCAGTGCCGGCGATCAGATCCGGATTCCGGTGGCCTGGCTCAAGCAACAGCCCGAGCCCGCCCGGGTTCAGGGAGTCAGCGGCCACGCCCGCATCCGGTCTGCCGGCACCGGCAGCATTCGGCGGCTCACCGATGGCCAACAGATCCTGGCCGGCGATACCGTGGTTACCCATGACGGCATCGTCACCGTCGAGCTTGCCGATGGCTCCACCATCCGCATCAACCCCGACAGCTCGGTCGTGTTCAACCGCCTCACCCGCTACGGCCGTACCGGCATGACCGATACCCGGGTACGCCTGGAACGGGGTGGCGTGAGTAATCGCATCAAACCGATGGTCGAGGAAGGCGCCCGCTTCGAGATCGAAACCCCATCGGCCATTGCCGCCGTACGGGGAACCGCCTTTGCCCTGCAGGCGGATGGCAATGGCAGTCACCTGCAGGTGACCGAGGGCCGTGTTGCCTTTGGCCCGCCCGACGATATCCGCGAGATCCCGGCGGGCTATGGCGCATCGGTGAATCGCAGCGGCCCCAAAGAACTGCGGGTACTCCGCCTGCCGCCGGCACCGAAAACCCGGCCACTGCCTGAAACCATCAGCAGCATGCCCACTGAGCTGACGTGGCAGTCAAACGGCGCCGGGCGGTACCGGGTGGATATCCTGGACGAGAACACCGGGCACTGGGTTCGCCGGGAACAGACCGGCAACACCCGCATCAACCTTGGCGGCCTTGCCAATGGCAAATACCAGGTGCAGGTGGCGTCACTCATGGAAGACGGCACCAGCGGCATGCCCGCCAATGTCGCCTTTCAGGTCGACCTGGCGGCCAGGGCCGCGGAATTGCTGGAACCTGCGGACAGGGCCGAAGTGGACAGTGATCGCCCCCTCTTCCGGTGGCGTTACCAGGGGGACAGTGAGAAAGCCCGGGTGGAAATTGCCACCGACAGCAGCTTTACTGACGTGGTGGCCAGCAGCGACTGGAACGGGGAGGAATCGGCAACCCCGAACAAGTCCCTGAAGCCGGGGCAATACCATTGGCGGGTGGTCACCGAGGCCGGTGGCAATTCCGTCGCCACCAGTGAGGCCCGGACGCTGACCGTAAACGGCACTCTGCCGCCGGTCAGGGTGATCAGTGCCAACTACATTGATCGCCAGGTACGCGTATTCTGGGAAAGCAACGAGGATGCTTCCGGTTACCTCCTGCAGTTGTCGGAAGATCCCTCGTTTGAAGACGTGATCAAGGAGGCCACGGTGGACAATACCACGGCCGCCTTGCGACTGATCCCCGGCAGGCGGTACTTTGTACGTCTGCGGGCGGTTACCGAAGGTCCAACTGTGGGTCGGTGGGGCCCGGGTAGAGAATTATATGTAGAATAATGGTACTGTCAGCCTTTTAACGTCAAAGGCGGTCAGCACTGAATCCACCACGTACCATAGCAGGGCCCATGACGAGGGATTGGCTTTCCACCGGACATTCAGCCTGGACGCTGGCCCTGCCCCTCATCGGCCTCCTGCTGCTGCTCCAGCTCACCACCCTGCCGCAACGCCTCGACAACTGGCTGTACGACACTCTGATCACCACCTGGCCCCCGGAAGCTCCGGAGGACGTGGTAATTGTTGCCATCGACGAGAAAAGCCTGTCCGCGATCGGCCCCTGGCCATGGCCACGCTCAGTGCATGCCAGCCTGATCGACAGTCTGGCGGAGGCCGGTGCCGAAAGAATCGTACTGGATATCCTGTTTACGGAACCGGCCATGGATGACCAGGCCCTGGCAGAGGCCATGCGCTCCCACGGCCGGGTGACCCTGCCGCTCTATGTGGCTCCCAGCAGCCAGGATGACCTGTTCCGTGAGCAACTGCCCACGCCGCGACTGGCCAGTGCCGCCTTTGCCATTGGCCACGCCCATGTGGAACTGGACTCCGACGGCATTGCCCGGGGCCTCTACCTCTACAACGGCCTGGGTAACGAACTCTGGCCAGCCATGGCCCTGGCCACCAGCCGGAACACCCCCTCGGTGGCGCCGGTATCGCCCGATGGGCTGGATGCCCCCGTCTACGTCAACGTCCGCCGGGATTTTCGCCGGGTTCCCCTGGCCGGACGCAGCGGCGCCTATACCACCTATTCCTACAGCGACCTGCTGGTCAACCCACCGCCGTCCGGCTGGCTGGAAGGAAAAACCGTACTGGTTGGCGCCACCGCGGCGGGCTTTGGCGACGTGTTGCCCACGCCCTTCTCCGGTCTGGCCCAGCCCATGCCGGGGGTGGAGTTCCACGCCAACGTACTGGCCGCCATCGAGGACCACGGCCTGATCCGGCAGGTATCGCCGTTATGGTCCGTAGGGCTGGCGCTGTTCAGCGGACTGATGATCGTACTGGTGCTGCCCCGGCTTCGCCCCAACCGGACCTTCGGTTTTTCCGGCCTGTTGTTCATCCTGGTGCTTGGCACAGCGGTGTTTACCCTGCTGCACCTGGATACCTGGATTCCGGTGGCCAATGCCCTGCTGGTTCCGGTGATTGCGTTTCCATTATGGAGCGCCCGCCGGCTGTCGCTGGCCAACCGGTTCCTTAACCAGCAGATTGATCAACTGGAGCGCGGCAACCTGTTGCACCTGCCGCCCCCCTGGAGCCGCAGCCCGCACCAGATCCTCGCCAACCTTCGTGAACTGGTGACGCCGGAAGGCTGGCTTCTGATGGAGGATGACACCGTCCTGGTCCGTGAAAACCTGCCCACCGACGAGATGCCGGTGTGGCCACGACGCCCCGGATTCTGGCTGCATGACCATGGCATCAGCCGGACCACCCTTACCCGTGGCGAACACCGCTACCGGCTTGCCCTGAAACTGCCGTCGGGCCTGGCCGGCGCCGCCGCCGAACGCTACCTCGGGCGCCTGGAGCTGCAACAACCCCATGACCGCCAGCCGGTGGCCGTGGTGCGGGAGAACCTCTCCACCCGCATCAACCGGGCCCAACAGGCCACCCAGAAGCTGAACCATATCCAGAGCTTTATCTGGCGCAGCTTCGAGCACATGCCGGACGGCATTGTGGTGACTGATCCCCTGGGGCTGATCCTGTTCGCCAATGGGCACGTGCCACAATGGTTCAACGAGCCACAGCCCAGCCTTCAGGGCATGTCGCTGGCGACCCTGCTCCAGGGCCACGACCCGCGATCACCGGGCTGGTCGGAGACCGTGGCCGACACCCTGACCCAGCAACAAAGCCGCACCGTGGACCTGCGCCTCCACGGGCGGGATTTCCTGATCCATTTTGCGCCTTTCCTGCTGCCGGACAGCAACCAGAATGGCGTGATTGCCAATATCGCGGATATTTCGGAACTGCGGGAACAGCAGCGCCAGCACCGGGAAGCCATCGACTTTATCTCCCACGACGTACGTTCACCGCTGGTATCCCAACTGGCGCTTATCGAACAGCTCAAGCGGCGCCCCGGTGAAGTCCAGACAGAGCAACTGGAACAGCTTCGCAAGCTGGCGAGGCGCAGTTATCACCT
Organism: Marinobacter shunpengi; assembly: GCF_045449715.1. Taxonomy (NCBI): domain Bacteria; kingdom Pseudomonadati; phylum Pseudomonadota; class Gammaproteobacteria; order Pseudomonadales; family Marinobacteraceae; genus Marinobacter; species Marinobacter shunpengi. The sequence goes on from NZ_JBJJLA010000010.1 coordinate 64,888, forward strand.
GGCAGAGGAGTTCGTCCAGCTTGCCCGGGCCGAGCAGCTCACGGAAACCCGTTTTTATGACTGCGAATTCCTCGCCATTGTGGAAAATGCCCGGGACAGCGTCAGCGAGCAGGCCCTGCAGAAGAACATCAAGCTGGTACTGCTGGGCAGTGACGACCTCTGGCTCAGGGGAAATGCGGAACTGCTGGAGCGGGCGGTGATCAACCTGCTGACCAATGCCGTGCAGTACTCGGAGCCCGGCACGGCGGTCACCATGCAGGTGTTCCGTGCCGGCCACCAGGCCTGCCTGACGGTCACGGATGAAGGGCCAGGCATTGCCGCCTCAGAACTCCCCACCCTGTTCGATCGCTTCCAGCGGCAGAAAAGCAGCGAACTGGCGGGCAAGCACGGTGTCGGCCTGGGCCTGTCGTTCGTCAGCGTCGTGGTGGAGAAACATAAGGGGGAGATCGATGTGGAATCAAAGGAGGGTGAAGGTTCCGCCTTCACCCTGAAGCTACCAGTCACTGCTCACCCTGGGGAGCCCGAACACTAAGGCAGGCCCCTGGTGTCAGATTGTCCGGGAAACGGGCTCACTGGGCAGGCTGACCAGTCCATTGACGTCCTTCGTCTGCACCGCAAAATACCAGGTACCCGGTGCAAGACCCTGTACGTCATAGACGCACTGCGGCGATGTACACCCGTCCACGACTGCCTGCTGATCCAGCTTGTCCGGATCACGTCCATAGCGAACAATATAGGCATCGATATCATAGAGGCTGATCTGCTCGCCATTGATGCGTTGGCCAGGCGCCTGCCAACTCAGCGAAACGGCCTGCCCCTGAACGGTAGAGGCTTCCGACGAGGAACCGCCACCAGACCCACCACAGCCAGTCAACAAGACCGCGAATACAACGGCGGCAATCCCTGCCCGTGATTTTCCAGTAACGTTAAACTGCATGAATGATGACCCCCGGCATATGCCATTTTAAAGAATTTTACAAAACTACAGGGGGCCAACTCTGTGCGCAAGATCCGTTTTATGAACGTAAATTGTAGTTTTCGTAAGGAAAATCGTTAAATCCTGAAAAGTTTCGTGACAACACGCAATTACGACATGTCGCAATATTTTCCAGGCAGGGGGGCACCACATTACGCGTAGCGTTAGGCGTCACTCAGGAAAAATATAGATAGGAAAAAGATATAGATAGGAATATGGTGGGTGGTGCAGGGATCGAACCTGCGACCCTCGCCTTGTAAGGGCGATGCTCTCCCAGCTGAGCTAACCACCCGGGAAGGAAACTAAGTGGCGGAGCGGACGGGACTCGAACCCGCGACCCCCGGCGTGACAGGCCGGTATTCTAACCAACTGAACTACCGCTCCGCATTCTTGCTGTCCAGGCATCAGCCTGTTTCAGCAACCTCCATTGACCAGGGAAAGCCAATGGCCCGGAAAGTGGTGGGTGGTGCAGGGATCGAACCTGCGACCCTCGCCTTGTAAGGGCGATGCTCTCCCAGCTGAGCTAACCACCCACTTCCGGCTTGCGCCTCACCTGATTGAGCGGCTGTTGCCGTGTTCATCAACCAAGTGAGACGCGCATTTTAAGTATTTCTGGCACAGTGTCAAATGTTTCAGGGAAATTTCCCGAAATTTTTTCGAGCGCCCTGCACAACGATTATTTTTCAATCAATTCCGATGCTTACGAAAACTCCACTACTGCGCCCGAAGCTGATCCACCTGATCCTGCAGGCGCACCAGGCGCGAGGTGAGTTGCGAGCGTGAGGCATCCACGGACTTAAGGGTCTGTTCTGCCTCGTTTAACCGGCTGCGGGTGGCTGCAAGCTGCCGCGAAAGTTCCTCCACGCGACCGTCACCTCCTTCCATAGCCTGGATACGGCTTTCCAGTCCGTCCAGCGTCAGCGATTGCTCCTGCCGGAAGCGCTGCAACCGCTGGGCGACCCGTTCATCCATGGAGCCAAGGCGCTCCTCGACTCCCTCCAGGTCGCCGGAAAGCGACTGCAGGCGTTCGCTGTTCTGCTGCCCGTTCTGGCGGGCCTGCGCCAGCCCTGAATCCAGCTCCTCGGTGCTGGCCTGCAGTTCAGCAACCGCCTGCCCCGTGGACTCCAGGCTGGCGGACAGGGTATCAAGCTGACTGGACAGGCCCTGCTGTTCCTCGGCCAACTCAGCAATCCGCGGGCGGTTCCGCTCGTTTGAGAGCACCCACAGTTTGCGAATTTCGTCATTGGCTTCCGCCAGTTTGCTGTCCAGGCTGCTCAGGCGCTGGTCCATGGAGGAATCGGTTTCCTCCAGACTCTCACCGGTTTCAGACAGATCCCCCTCAAACCGGGCCAGGGCCAGTTTGCTTTGCCGGGCCCAATAATCGGCCTCTTCCAGTTGCTCTTCCATGGCCTGAACCTGTTGCTGCATCTGCCAGCCAAACCAGCCGACGCCCGCGCCAACCAGTACCAGTAACAGCGACAACACCCAGACAGGGCCTGCGGAGCCCTTGCCGGACTTACCACTGGCAGCCGCGGGCGGTGCGCCCTTGCCCCCGGATCCCGAGGGCTGACGCCCCCCCGCCTTACCCGGTCCGGTCTTGCGACCATCACCGGCAATAGGGGCGTCAGCACGGAGTTCATCATCATCGGGGCGAATTGAGTCCATAATAACCTCTTGGTATCACTGCTTATGGCGACTGATCATATCCGTTTGCGGGCGCTTTCACCAAGGACGCATCATGCCCCCGGAGCAGGCCTGCATCCGCCCTTGACTGAGTTCACGGTTTGCATGGCAGTCGGGCAGATCCTAAAATGTCGGGCTTTCCCGACGCCGGGCGGCAGATCGACCACGCCCGCTGCCGTCACCTTTAATTACCGGGGACAACGCTATGCAACCGCTGGTAGGCATTATCATGGGCTCCAAGTCGGACTGGCCCACCATGGAACAGGCCGCCCTCATGCTGGACAGGCTGGGCGTCAGGTACGAAACCCGGGTGGTGTCCGCACACCGCACGCCGGATCTGCTGTTCGATTATGCCAAGGGTGCCGCGGGGCGTGGCCTCAAGGTCATCATCGCCGGCGCCGGTGGCGCGGCCCACCTGCCAGGCATGGTTGCTTCACAGACGCCGCTGCCGGTACTGGGGGTGCCGGTCCAGTCCAAAGCCCTGAACGGCCTGGACTCGCTGCTGTCCATTGCCCAGATGCCCGGTGGTGTTGCCGTGGGCACTCTGGCCATCGGCAAGGCCGGCGCCACCAATGCCGGCCTGCTGGCTGCGCAGATCCTCGCCACCCATGACCCGGACCTGCAGGGCCGGGTGGAGGACTTCCGCCGACAGCAGACACAGTCCGTACTGGACAATCCTGACCCCAGCGAAGAAAGCTGAGTCATGAGACAGACAGGAGTATACCGATGAGAATTGGCGTTCTCGGTGCCGGACAGCTTGGCCGGATGCTGGCCCTGGCCGGTTATCCCCTGGCGAAGACCTTTGTCTTCTATGACATGTCCGGAAGCCCCAGCGCAGGCTTGGGGGAAGTCATCATCGACCGGGATGGCAAGTACCTGGACGATTTTCTGTCCCGGGTTGACCGCGTGACCTACGAATTCGAGCACCTGCCGGTGGCGGTGGCCGAGGAGATTGCCCGGACCAAGCCGGTCCATCCGCAGCCCCGGGCCCTGCAGGTATGTCAGAACCGGGAAGCCGAAAAGACCCTGTTCAGCAACCTGGGCATCCCCACCCCCCAGTGGCGCATGGCGGACAGCGCCGCCTCACTGAAGGCGGCCGCCGAAGCACTTGGCTGCCCGGTGGTGGCCAAATCCAACACCGAGGGCTATGACGGTAAGGGCCAGGCGGTGCTCCGTACGCCGAAGGATGCCGCCAGTGCCTGGGAATCCATTGGTCACGAACGGCTGATGGTAGAAAAGTTCGTTGACTTTACCCGCGAAGTTTCCCTGATTGCCGTCCGTGGCGAGGATGGCGAGGTAGCCTTCTACCCCATGGCCGAAAACGTCCACCACGACGGCATCCTGCGCTATTCCATCGCGCCGGCGCCGGAACTCTCTCCCACCCTGGAGGAGAAGGCCGACGGCTACATCCGTACTCTGCTTAACGAGCTGAACTACGTGGGGGTACTGGCCCTGGAGTTGTTCGAAACGGCTGACGGACTGGTCGCCAACGAGATGGCCCCGCGGGTACACAACTCCGGTCACTGGACCCTGGAAGGTGCCATGACCAGCCAGTTCGAGAACCATATTCGGGCGATCGCCGGGCACCCACTGGGCAACACCGCGGCCCGGGGGCTCAGTTGCATGGTGAACATCATCGGCGAGCATGGCGATATCGATCGCATCCTGGAGCTACCCTATGCCCACGTTCATCTCTACGGCAAGGGCGAGCGGTCAGGCCGCAAGCTGGGCCATGTCAACGTCCTCGCTGACAGCTACGAGGAACTGAAATGGCGGGTGCGTAATGTCAGCCAGTTCCTGCCGGGCAACCCGGAACTGGACTGTTCCCTGACGCGCTGATACCCCACGCCCTGGACTTGCGAATCGGCCGGGCAAGCCATCAGGGGGCGCAGCGAAATCCGCTCCCCGGCCCTTGAAAATAATCAACCAGCCCCGATACTTGTAGTCGGCAAAAAGACTAATGGACGCGGTTGCGTGGCAACACCATGGCAAGGCCAGCGACCTATAATGATCGCCGGGGGTGTCAATACCCTCAAAATACTGAGAGAAACCACGGAGAACGACCTCATGGCATTTGAACTTCCCGCACTGCCTTATGAAAAGAATGCACTGGAACCGCATATTTCCGAGGAGACCCTGGAATATCATTACGGTAAGCACCACAACACCTACGTCACCAAGCTGAATGGCCTGGTGGAAGGCACCGACGATGCCAACAAGTCCCTGGAAGACATCATCAAGAGCGCCAGTGGCCCGTTGTTCAACAACGCCGCCCAGGTCTGGAACCACACCTTCTACTGGAACTGCCTGAGCCCCAACGGTGGTGGCGAGCCCACTGGTGCCGCCAAGGACGCCATCGAGAAAGCCTTCGGTTCCTTCGAGGACTTCAAGAAGGAATTCAACGATAAGGCCGCCAACAACTTTGGCTCCGGCTGGACCTGGCTGGTCAAGAAGGCAGACGGCTCCGTTGCCATCGCCAATACCAGCAACGCCGAGACCCCGCTGACCGGTCCGGACAAGCCGGTACTGACCGTTGATGTGTGGGAGCACGCCTACTACATCGACTATCGCAACAGCCGGCCGAACTACCTGGAAGCCTTCTGGAAACTGGTAAACTGGGATTTCGTGAACGAAAACCTGGCCTGATTACCGGTTTTCGTCCCATCCGGCACCGGTATCGCACTGGTGCCACAGCAAAAGCCCGCACCCGTGCGGGCTTTTGCGTTTCCGTGCCCTCTCACCCATCCCACCATTACAAAATTAAACACTTAGCCACTGAAGATTCTGGAAAAATGGCACTCTAATCAGTGCAATCCGCAGAATGTTGTCCATACTTAGCTAATTGGTCAGGACCACCCTGTACGCTGGCGACAATGACGATCATAACAACCATGCGATAATCATGACGGACGAATTTTCAGTGCAACGCCGCCTGGGCTACAGGATTCTCCGCTGGGTGCTTTCCGCCGCAATCATCGCCGGAAGCCTGCTCAGTGTGGTCCAGATCGTCAGCGATGCCCGGCACGTTTCCTCTGAACTGGATCACCATGCCCACCAGACGGTGGAACTGGTGCGGGAAGCGGCCACCCAGTCCATCTTCAGCCTGGACGAGGCCCTTGCCAAACAGGTCATTGGTGGCCTGTTCGGTCAGCAGGAACTTCATAAGGCCGCCATCACCCATCCCGACGGCGAAGTACTGGCCAGTCATCAACGTGCCCTGAGCGACTCCCCCTACCGCGGGCTGACGGACTGGATGTTCGACCGGACCAGAACCTACACCACCGACCTGCATCGCAACGATATCCTCGCCAGTGGCAAGCCGGTTGTCTACGGTAAGCTCAGCGTGACCTATGATACTTCTCCCGCCGCAGCCGCCTGGCTGGAGCGCTCTGCCATGACCTTCCTGGTGGGCATCCTGCGAGCGGTGATTGTCGGACTCGTACTGTTCGTAGTGGTCCACTGGCTGATGACCAAGCCACTGCAAACCCTGGTGAGAGCCCTGACAGAAGTGGACCCCGACCACCCGGACCGACACCTGCTGGTTCGCCCCAGGGGCCACAAGACCGATGAACTGGGGGTACTGGTGGGGGTCATCAACAACCTGCTGGTGTCGATCCAGGAGAGCCGACGACGACACGAGGCCGCCGAGAACCGCGCCAATCAGCTTATCCGGTACGACCAACTCACCGGTCTGCCCAGCCGGGAAACCATCCTGACAACCCTGGGAACCACTCTGGAGGACTGCCGGGCCAGCCGGGGTCAACTGGCGGTGTACTGCTGCGGCATAGACGATTTCAAATCCATCAACGAGCAGCTTGGCTACCAGACCGGTGACCGCATCCTGCAAACCATGGCCGCGCGCATGGAAGAACAGGCCACCCGCCAGCGCATCCTCGCCGGTCGCCTGAGTGGCGATCAGTTCGTGGTCATCGCCAACCCGGTGGAAGACCAGTACGAAGCGGCGGAACTGGCCGAATTCCTGTTGCGGCTGTTCAGCGAACCGGTACGTATCAACGGCAGTTCATTGCAGGTAACCGCCACCATCGGTGTGGCCATGTACCCGACAGACGCGGCGGAACCGGACCATCTGCTACAGCATGCGGAACACACCATGACCCTGGCCAAGGCGGAAGCCACCAACCACAGCCGCTTTTACATCGCCAGCGTCGACCAGGAGATCAGAGCCCGTAAACAGCTTGAGAAGGACCTGTCACAAGCCCTCAACAACCACGAATTCCACCTGGTCTACCAACCCCAGATCAGCCTCCAGAGCGAGCGCATTATCGGCGCCGAGGCCCTGATTCGCTGGACTCACCCGGAACGGGGTATTGTGCCGCCGGACCAGTTCATCCCGCTGTCGGAGCTCAACGGCACCATTGTCGACATCGGCCAGTGGGTTCTGGATGAAGCCTGTCGCCAGGCCGCCAGTTGGGCAGCCTCCGGCATGCCACTGCGCATCGCGGTCAACCTGTCCGCTGTCCAGCTTCGCCAACCGGACATTGTCGGCACCATCCTGGCCACCCTCGGCCGCCATGAGATCCCGCCAGGACGGCTGGAACTGGAAATTACCGAAACCGGCTTCATGGAAAACCTGGAAGACGCCGTCGAAAAACTGCGCCAGCTTAACAGTGCCGGTATCAATATCGCCGTGGATGACTTCGGCACCGGCTACTCCTCGCTGACCTACCTCAAACGGATGCCGGTCCAGCACCTCAAGATCGACAAGCAGTTCATCCACGACCTGCTGGTCAACGAAGACGACACTCGAATCGCCAACACCATCATCGACCTGGGCAAGAGCCTCAACCTCGCCGTGATTGCCGAGGGTGTGGAAACCCACGAACAGGAATTCTACCTGCGACAGCGGGGATGCCAGATCGCCCAGGGCTATTACTTCAGCCGTCCCCTGGCCCCGGATGCCTTTCGGGAGTTTGTGGACAGCTTTCACGGAAAACTTGAGGAAAACATGGAGAATCAGCACTATAAATAGGCGCCAGGGAGCGTCCCGGAACACTCCCACACACCCACCAGGAACGGACCCTTATGATCTCCACGCTGATCGGCATTGCCGTAATCGCCATCGTCGTCATCTACATCGTCGCCATCTACAACCAACTGGTGTCCTACCGCAACCAGTTCAAGAACAGCTTCTCCCAGATAGACGTACAGCTCCAGCGACGCCATGACCTGATCCCCAACCTGGTGGAGTCCACCAAGGCCTACATGAGCCACGAGCGGGAAACCCTCACCCAGGTCATGGAAGCCCGCAACGGCGCCGTTAACGCCCAGAAAGACGCCGCGACCGACCCGGGTGAAGCCGGCAAGATGCAAAAGCTGGGCAGCGCCGAGAATATGCTCACCAAGGCCCTGGCCAACTTTTACGCAGTGGCCGAGAACTACCCCGAGCTGAAAGCCAACGAAACCGTCCAGCAGTTGATGGAAGAACTGTCCAGCACCGAAAACCGCGTCGCCTTCGCCCGCCAGGCCTACAACGACAGCGTGATGAGCTACAACATCCACCGGGAGAAATTCCCCAATAACATCATCGCCGGCATGTTCAGCTTCAAGCCGACTGCCCAACTGGAGCTGGAGTCACCGGAAGCGCGGACTGCTCCGAAGGTGTCTTTTTAAAGGAAGGTCGCACCACTGTATGGGGACAGGGACCCGGCATCACTTTCCCGGACCTTCAAAAACAGGGACGTTTTTGAAGAGCCTCCAGGGACGGATTCACGGCGTGTCCGGGAAAGTGATGTCGGGTTCCTGGCCCTGCACCCAAGCCAGCCTAACTCCCTCCTGCTCCGGAATGTAAGACATGCCAGCACCCGGATTCTTTGAACGCCAGACCATCGCCAAACGTAATACCACCCTGCTGGTATTCCTCTTCACCCTCGCCGTCGCCATGATCGCCCTGGCCGTCTGCATCGTGGGCTACCTGGTCACCCGCAGTGAAACCACCGGCCTCCCCTTCCACCATTGGCTCCTGAGCTCCCACGGCCTGATAACTGCCGGCGCCGTTATCCTGCTCATCGTCGGCACCTCCGGGATACGCTGGATTGACCTGGCCGGCGGCGGCGAACGAGTCGCCAGAATGGTCAACGCCCGCCTGCTAGACCCCTCCAGCCAGGACCCCGACGAACGCCGCTTCCGCAATATCGTCGAAGAAATGGCCATCGCCAGCGGCGTGCCCGTGCCCCAGCTCTATGTCATGGATAACGAAACCGCCATCAACGCCTTCGTTGCCGGCTACACGCCCAACGAAGCCGTCATGGTCGTGACCCATGGCGCCCTCAACCAACTGACGCGGGATGAACTCCAGGGTGTCGTGGGCCACGAGTTCAGCCACATCCTCAATGGCGACATGCGCATCAACGTCCGCCTGATAGCCCTGCTGGCCGGCATCCTCGCCATCGGCCAGATCGGCTTCTTCCTGCTTCACAGCAGCAGCCATCGCCACTCCTTCAGCTCGGGCGGTCGCAATAACGGACGTGGAGTACTGCTGATCGTGGGGCTGGCCCTTGCTGCCATCGGCTATCTGGGCGTTTTCTGCGGCCGACTGATCCAGGCCGCGGTGTCCCGGGAACGGGAACGACTGGCGGATGCCTCCTCCGTCCAGTTCACCCGCAACCCGGAAGGCATCGGTGGGGCCCTCTACAAGATCGGGCTCAAATCCGGCTACCTGGAACACACCAGCCATGCCAGCGACATGAACCACATGTGCTTTGGCGAAAGCACCAAAATGGCCTTCAGCCGGTTACTGGGCTCCCACCCGCCTGTGGATGAACGCATCGAAGCCATCCAGCCAGGGCTGCTGACACGCCTGCGCAGCCGAATGCGCGACCTGCCCGCGGATCAGGTCACAGCGGCAGGCACCAGGGCACCGGGGCAGACCAGCGGTTTTGCTGGCAGTACCGGGTTTTCGCAGCAGGAAGAAACTTCCATTGCCGCCACCACCGGTACGGTCACCCAGGCGGGCGAACTCTATGCCAGTAAACTGCTGAACCGCCTGCCGGCCAATGTGCGTGAACTGCTCTACACCCGCTCCGGTGCCGTACAACTGATCTATGCCCTGCTGATCCATGACCTCCGGGAAGATACCGCCGGGAACCTTCTCAAGTACACGCCGGAAGCCATGGTGCTGCGCCCGGACCCGGCCCTGATCCGTCGTTTCCAGCCCACACTGGAGCGGGAGGGAGACAGCATCCGCCTGCCCGCCCTGGAGCTGGCCATGCCAGCATTGCGTAAACTCGACCCCGACGAACGTCAGGCACTGATCCGGCAGGTCGCCACCATGGCGGAGGCGGACGGTCGTATCACCCTGTTCGAGTTCGCCCTGCACGGCTTCCTGCAACGACACCTGGCATCAGATTCGAGTCGGGCGGTGCCGGTGCGGTACCGCAGCTACCGAAACGTCATCGGCGACCTCAATACGCTGTTCAGCCTCATGGCCCGGGCAGGCACCCGTAACCAGGCAGAAGCCAACACCCTGCACCGGCAGGCCGTTGCAAGCTTTGCCGACCGCCAGGGCGCCGACAACCTGGCGTTGGTAGAAAAAGTCACCGTCAGCAGCCTGCGGGACAGCCTGGGACGACTTAACCAGCTTTCCCCCATGCTCAAGCCCGCCATCCTGGATGCCTGCGCCCAGTGTGTGCGCCATGACGGCAGGATAGCCCCCAGGGAGTACGAGCTGTTGAGGATCGTCGCTGACCAGCTTGACTGCCCCCTGCCGCCCCTCTCCTGACATTCCAAAGACCCACGGGACAAACGGCGGCCCGCACTGGCCAGCACCAAAACGGAAAAGGGCCACCAGCATAGCTGGCGGCCCCTGTCATTCCTGCGTTCCCTGACCTCACAGACCCTATCGGGGTTCCGTTCCGTGAATGCTACTGCTCAGCGGCCTCCTCCTTGGCCCGCTGGGCTTCACGGTACTCCTTGCCCCGGAACAGCGTCTCAATCTCCGGTGGTACCTCATCCTCCTCCGGCAGGTCCAGCTTTCCACGAATATCCAGATTGATATCCCACAGCCCCGCATACTTGTCATCAGTGACTTCGGCGGACTTGGCCTTGTCCAGCATGATGGTGGGACGCAAGAAAACCAGGAGGTTCCGCTTTTCACGTCTTTCCGACGTGGAGGAGAACAGACGTCCCAGGATCGGGATATCACCCAACAGGGGCACCTTGCTCTCGCTGATGCGGACATTCTCGTTAATCAGGCCGCCCAGCACGATGGTTTCACCATCATCTGCCAGAACGGTCGTCTTGATCTCTCGTTTGTTGGTTATGATATCGGACGCATCCTCGACACTGTCGGCAATGTCTTCTGTCGTCTGCTCCACAACCAGCCTCACCAAACCGTCATCACTGATACTTGGCGTAACCTTCAGGGTAAGACCAATATCACGCCGCTCGATGGTGGTGAACGGGTTACTCAGCCCATCGCCGGCCGTCGCCTGTTCGCCGGTACGGAAAGGCACGTTCTGACCCACGATAATCTCGGACTCCTGGTTATCCAGGGTGATAATGCTGGGCGTGGACAGCAGGTTTGCCGCGGCCGAGGTAGACAGGGCCTGCAACAGGACGCCCCAGGTAACGCCATCCTCATTACGCTGACCGGCCCCCATGGTGATACCACCCACCGCCGGGGCAATCAGGCTTTCCTCAAGGATGGCACCGATGACATCACCAATACTGTTGCCGACGTTATTGAAGTTGGAACCAATGACCGGCGTAGACCCGCCCCCTTCGTCGGCCGCCGCAAATTGCACACCCAGGTCCTCGCCAAGCTGATCACTGATTTCCACGATAGCCGCCTCGATCATCACCTGGGCGCGACGAACATCCAACTGAGAGATGATCATTTCCGCTTCCTGCATCATGGAAGGCTCACCCCGCAACACCAGGGCATTCAGGCCCTCGTCCGCAAACACCGAAAACCCGGTGGTGTTGCGGCGACTGGAACCACCACTGCCGCCGCCTTCGCCTTCGGCTTCACGGACCACTTCGCCCATGACACCTTCGAGGATTTCGGTAATATTCTTCGCATCGCCGTGATTAAGTCGAACCACCTTGGTCGTGCCACCGGTGGCAGAGGGCTGGTCCAACTGGTGGATCAGGTTACGCATCTTGTCACGGAAATTCTTGTCGCCCCGCAGGATCAGCCGGTTACTTCGTTCATCAGCGGTGACACTGAACTTGCGGGAGGGGGACTCACCGCCCCCCCCGGCACGCCCCAGCTCGTCGGGGGCCAGTTCCTGCAACAGGGTAACCATATCGCCAACCCAGGCTTCGTCCAGCTGGATCACTTCCACTTCGTATTCAGAGGGGCTATCCAGATCCCGGACAATCTCCTCGATACGCTCGATATTGTTGCGGTGGTCGCTGACAATCAGCGCGTTGGCGGCAGCCACACCAGCGAGATGCCCGTATTTGGCCACCAGCGGACGCAGGATGGGAACCAGTTCCAGGGCGTTGGCATTGTTGACCGGGATAACCCGGGTGATGAGTTGCTCGCTGGGCGTTTCAGCAAATCGGGTAAGATCCTCGGCGTTCTGTTTGGCATCCACCTGCTGGATGACCTTGATCACCTCCTCCCCGGGAATGGCTGTGAAACCATGCACCTGCAGTACCGCCAGGAACAGGTCATAGATCTCGTCCTTGTTCATCGGGGCACTGGACAGGACCGTCACCTTGCCTTTGACCCTGGGGTCCACCACAAAGCTGTAACCGGTTATGTCGGCAACCTGCGTGACAAAGGCACGGATGTCCGCATCCTTGAGGTTCAACCGCCAGGTACCTTCCTGCGCCTGGGCCACAGTCATCAGCGGCAGCAACAGGGCCAGCGCCAGGGCCCGAAAAAGAGGTGTGGTGAGCTTAATCATGCAACGATCGCGTCCTGTATCGATGAGAAGCCTTGCGATGCCCCTGGGAGGAGCCCCGGATGACTTCAGGTCTGGCCGAAGGCAGCCGGTAAGTTCCAGAAACACTATGGCTTTCTGATTGTCTTTCGGGGACACCGCCCCCCGATCCTTCCTTACATGGAGCCATGGTCGGCTCCCCTGTCTGTATGTGGCAAAACTACTGTGGTAACGCGTAGGTTACCGTGAAACGGGCACCATCCCGTTCAACTTCCACCTGCAACTGACTTTCGGACCGCAGTGTTTCCAGTAGTTGCCGATCCTGTTCCAGGTCACCCAGCTGGTAGCCGTTGATGGCCGTGATGACATCGCCCTCGCGCAGGTTCACCGCCCGCAGCATGGCGTTGGAGCCGTCAAACACGTAGCCCTGTGAGCCGCCATCCTCCACCGGCTGGAGGCCAAATGCAAGTAACGCGTTCGCACCTTCGCTAGCCAGTCGTTCCTGTGCCTGATCCAGGAAATCCCCCGACGTATCATCGGAAACCGCCTCCGGTTCCATAGCGGCAATAGCCGGTCCTTCGCTGTCTTCGTCGAAGGCAAGGGACTCCAGCGCACCCTGGCGACGGATCAGTATACGCCCGGGTTCCACCTCCACAAGCTCGGCATTACCCGGGATGATCTCACCCACCCGATAATGGGCAGTAATGTTACCCCCGCTTGTCACTATAGCACCGGAGTTCTCAGGCCGCTCCGCCACCATCACCCCTTCCAGGGTCAGTCGCAGGCGGGTTTCCGGGGCATTGCGGCGTACCGTCTCGGGCACCGGCTGATTGCCGGCAGTCTGACCGAACAGCTCCATACTGCCCAGCGGGGCACTCACCCGGGCCGCTCCGCCGGCTGAGGGCGCTCCATCCTGATAGAGCGATACCACCGGTTTCTCATCCCATATCAGGAACCAGGTGAGCCAGGCCGCGCCCACCGCACCGTGGACCAACAGCCCCACCATCAGCAGGTTGCCCAGCCAACGGGGCAGCCAGCCCGGCACCCTGACGGAGGATCGCCTGGCCATCAGAGCCGACCTCCCGGTACCAGGGGTTGCTGCACCTGAAAGATCACATCGCCGGGCGCGGCCGATGCTGACCATTGCTGCCCGGCGAGGTCGACCATGCGTTTATAGACACGAATCCCCATCATGCCATCAAAGCCGATGGTGGCATCGGCGGCCGGCTCTGCCTTCCCTTCCTCGGCAATCGTCAGCAGGACGCCCTGAGTCGTGTCCGCCAGCGTGGCCTGCATGGGCGGAAATACCGTGGTCTGGACACTGCCCCCCATGGGCCAGCTCACCTGACCACCCGGCCAGCGGCCAAGACCGGTCGCACTCTCCAAGCGGCCATCGCTGGCAGCAATACGTAAACGCTCGATAATGACGTCCCCTTCCAGCAGGGCGCCACCGCTCTGCCGGATCAATTCCTCGAACTCCGCCACATGGACACGCCCGGTGGCGTCCACAACCAGAGATGAAGGCCAACCCAAAAGCAGGTCACCCCGGACACGGGATCCCCCGGTTTCGGCGGTAAAGGCCACGGGTTGTCGCAGACCCGCGATATCCGGCCAGGACAGGTCCCAGGCGACTCTCACCGGGTGACGCTGCACCTCCAGCCGTGCCGCCCCCTGCCAGAGTGTACCGGATACCCGCTGCACCTGAACGCCCGGCGGCAATCCCACACTGGCGGAGACCTGCGACCAGACCCAGCCAGCGGGCGTCCACGCCACCAGGGCCACGAGGTAGACCACCACCGCCAGCAATACCAGCAGGATGACCTTCATGGGCCTGAGGAAAGAGCGTTCGGGTGAGTCGGTCATCAAGTGCTGGATACCATTATCGACTGAATATCCACGACCAGACTTGGCAAGCCGGCGGGAGTTTGAGTAATTTCTGAATTATGGCAAGAACCTGCGATGACTTTGTGACATTGCTTCACAGGTTTCAGGCCAGTGGGCAGATTCTACGTGACCTGCACCCCGATTTGAAAATACCACAGAAACAAAAAAAACCCCGCCGGGATTTCTCCCGTGCGGGGTTTTATGGGCGGAGTCAGTACCCGGAAGCACTGTTCCGTCAGGCATCCAGGGGCATTACATCATGCCGCCCATGCCGCCCATTCCACCCATGTCCGGCATACCACCGCCGCCGGCGCCTTCCTCTTCCGGCTCGTCGGCTACCATCGCCTCGGTGGTGATGATCAGGGACGCAACGGAAGCGGCTGCCTGCAGCGCGGAACGGGTGACCTTGGCAGGATCCAGGATACCCATTTCCAGCATGTCGCCGTATTCCTCGGTGGCGGCGTTGTAGCCAAAGGCACCTTCACCTTCACGCACCTTGGCCACAACAACGGAGGACTCACCGCCAGCGTTGAATACGATCTGACGCAGGGGGGCTTCCATGGCACGGCGGAGGATGTTGACACCCATTGTCTGCTCTTCGTTGAGGGCATCGACCTTGTCCAGGGCCGCAATGGCACGGATCAGGGTCACACCACCACCCGGTACGATGCCTTCCTCGACCGCAGCGCGGGTGGAATGCAGGGCATCCTCAACACGGGCCTTCTTCTCTTTCATTTCCACTTCGGAGCCTGCGCCTACCTTGATGACGGCAACACCGCCGGCCAGCTTGGCTACCCGCTCCTGCAGCTTCTCCTTGTCGTAGTCGGAGGAGCTGTCCTCGATCTGCTTGCGGATCTGCTCGACGCGGGCCTCAATGTCGCCCTCGGCACCAGCACCACCAATCAGAGTGGTGTTTTCCTTGGTGACGTTGACACGCTTGGCGGTGCCCAGGTCATCCAGGGTGGTGTTCTCCAGGGTCAGACCCACTTCTTCGGAGATCACGGTACCGCCGGTCAAGATGGCGATGTCCTGCAGCATTTCCTTGCGACGGTCGCCAAAGCCCGGCGCCTTCACGGCGTTGACCTTGACGATACCGCGCATGTTGTTCACCACCAGGGTTGCCAGGGCTTCGCCCTCGATGTCCTCGGCGATGATCTGCAGCGGCTTGCCAGCCTTGGCTACGGCTTCCAGCACCGGCAGCAGTTCGCGGATGTTGGAGATCTTCTTGTCCACCAGCAGGATGTACGGATCTTCCAGCTCGGCGGACATGTTGTCCTGGTTGTTGATGAAGTACGGGCTCAGGTAGCCACGGTCGAACTGCATGCCTTCAACCACGTCCAGCTCGTCTTCCAGGCCACGGCCTTCCTCAACGGTGATAACACCTTCCTTGCCGACTTTCTCCATCGCATCGGCGATGATCCTGCCGATGGTTTCGTCACCGTTGGCGGAGATGGTGCCAACCTGGGCGATGTTGTGGCTGGTGTCGCAGGGCTTGGCCATTTCACGGATGGCCTTGACGGCCTCGGTGGTGGCCTTGTCAATGCCACGCTTGAGGTCCATCGGGTTCATGCCGGCGGTAACGGCCTTGATGCCCTCGTTAACGATGGACTGGGCCAGTACGGTGGCGGTAGTGGTACCATCACCGGCGGTGTCATTGGCCTGGGAAGCCACTTCCTTCACCATCTGGGCGCCCATGTTCTCGAACTTGTCTTTCAGCTCGATTTCCTTGGCCACGGACACGCCGTCCTTGGTCACGGTCGGGGCACCGAAGGACTTGTCCAGTACCACGTTACGGCCTTTCGGGCCCAGGGTTACCCTTACGGCGTCCGCCAGAGTGTTGACGCCTGCAACCATGCGCTTGCGCGCGCTGTCACCGAATTTAACGTCTTTTGCTGCCATAGTCTTCTATTCCTGTTCGTTTAAACCAATCGTCTGTCGTGTTCAGCAAACAATCAGGTTGAATGCGTTATCCGGTTGCTGCTGGCGGTCAGCCTTCGAGCACACCGTAGATTTCGTTCTCGCTCATGATCAGCAGTTCTTCACCGTCGATCTTCACGGTGTTACCCGCAAACTGACCGAATACCACGGTGTCACCTTCCTTGACCGCCAGTGAGCGGGTCTCGCCGTTATCGAGAATGCGGCCGTTGCCTACAGCCACGACCTCGCCCTGGGAGGGCTTTTCCTTGGCGTTGCCCGGAAGCACGATGCCACCGGCGGTTTTCTCTTCTTCTTCCTTACGGCGTACGACAACACGGTCGTGAAGCGGACGAATTTTCATTGCTCGGTTTCTCCAATGTCAGATTGTCTTTGGCAATGACGCTGCGTTAAAAGCCGGGGCAGTTAACTCCCTGTTTTTGCAGATGGTTATCTGCCCACAGCGAACTGGTGTCACCTAAATGGGGGTGGCGGTTTGGTTTTCAACACCCCGGGTGAAAAAATTTTACTTTTTTTCGATGTGGTCGCGGTCTCTCCCGGTTTCATCCCGATACTCCCCCTCAATGACCTCATCATCCGGACCTCGCCGGCGCCCAAAGGGATCGGTACCGCCAAACGGATCACCACCACCGGACGACCAGTAGAAACCGCCACCCTGTCCCCGGACCACGAGGCGCTTCATGGCCTGAGCAACGAACCAGTGACGGGACCCCGGAATCAGGCACAGGAAGCCGATAGTGTCGGTAATAAAACCGGGGGTCAGCAGCAGGGCACCACCCACCGCCAGGATCAACCCTTCAGCCACCTCCCTGGCAGGCAGCTCACCGCTGTTCAGCCGCTGATTGGCCCGCGTCAGGGTTGCCAGCCCCTGCTGCTTGAGCAGGGCCGCGCCAATGACCGCAGTCAGCAGGACCAGGCCCACGGTGCTGAGGGCCCCGATGATGGTCCCCACCTTGATCAGTACCACCATCTCCAGGATCGGCAGCACGATGAATAGAAATACGAAAACCGGCAACGGATGCCTCCCGGGGCCTGCCCCACTGTGACTGTCAGGCCGGATCAGATCCGGCCCGCCTCTTCTGTATTCTGCTGGAAGCCGGTAGCCCGGATTCCACGCATCCATTACCATCTGGGCAAAGTTGGAAACTTCAAGACCGGGAGGATTGGACTGAGGGGGCACACCCCAGCTCTCCCGCGTACATCCCCTCTCCCCAATGGGGGAGAGGGCCAGGGAGAGGGGAGCGCCCGCAGGGCGCCAGAAAACAAACCGGGGAGTTAACGCCTCCCCCTCTCCCTCCAGGGGAGAGGGGCTACACAGGTGCAAACCGACAACATGGGTAAAAACGACAGGACCAATAACACCATGGAACCCACACGCGAACAGAGAATATGGCAGGTGGTACTGGCCATTCCCGAAGGTCGGGTGGCCAGCTATGGTCAGGTTGCGGACATGGCGGGGCTTGGCCGCCAGGCCCGGTTCGTGGGTCGTGCCCTGGGCATGCTGCCGGAAGGTCATTCGGTGCCCTGGTTCCGGGTGATCCGCAATACCGGCCAGATTGCCTTTCCCGACGGTTCGGATACGTTCATCCGCCAGAAGACCCTGCTGGAACAGGAAGGAGTGGACGTGGTCAACGGCAGGGTGTCGATGCGACGCTTTCGCTGGCGGCCCTGAAGACCAGGCAACGTAGCCGGCTCAGGTCTCCTCCGGCGTTTCCTTATCCGGCGCCCGCTGGTCCAGTATCCGGCCCTTTTTCATGATGTAGATCACCAGCAGGATAGCAGGTACGCCCATCAGACCCGCCAGCAGGAAGAACTCGGCGTAGCCGAAGTCCGCCACCACGATGCCGGAGAAGCCCCCCAGGAACTTGCCCGGCAGGGTCATCAGGGAACTGAAGAGTGCATATTGCGTGGCCGTGAAGGAGGCACTGGTCATGCTGGACAACCAGGCAATCAGTGCCACATTGGCGATGCCACCGCTCAGGTTATCGGCACTCACCACTACCGCCAGGGTCATCAGATCCGGCGGCATCTGGGCCAGCCAGACGAACAGCAGGTTGGTGGCGGCGGTCATCACCGCCCCAATCAGCAGGATGGGCCTCACGCCGAAACGCACCACCAGCACGCCCCCAACCATGGAACCGACGATCGTCATGAAGAACCCGAAGATCTTGGTAACGTCCGCCACCTGGGTCTTGGAGAACCCCATGAAATCCAGGTAGAAAGGATTGGCCATAACGCCCATGGCAATATCCGAGATGCGGTAGACAGCCACGGTGATCAGGATGATCAGGGCCAGCTCCCGGTAGCGACGGAAAAAGTCCATGAACGGCCCCGCCACTGCGGCGGAGAACCAGCCGGCCATCCTGGCCAGCCTTGGAGGAAGGTACCCCCGTTTGGCAGCCTCCCGTTCGATCTGGTGCGCAATGTCCGCCGCCGCGGCGAAGTGGTTGACCACGGGCTCCCGGACCACCAGCACGGTGACGGCACCGACGCCCATCAGCAACGCCATAACCTGATAGGACACGGTCCAGGACCAGTACTCGGCCAGGTACAGTGCCCCCGCCCCGGCCACCAACAGCGCCAGCCGATAGCCGAAGATATAGGTGGAAGCCAGCGCCGCCTGGAGGCGGTCCTCGGCAATTTCGATACGGTAGGCATCAATGGCCACATCCTGGGTGGCCGATGAAAAGGCCACCAGCAGGCCACACAGGGCCATCATTTCCGGAGCGGCCAACGGGTCCACGGTAGCCATCAGGAACAGGCCGGTGGCGATACCCCCCTGGGCCAGCAATATCCAGCTCCGGCGCTTGCCCAGCAGGCGATCCAGCAGCGGCAGCCTGACCCGGTCCACCACCGGGGCCCACAACACCTTGATGGAATAGGTAATACCAAGCCAGCTAAAGAAGCCGATGGTCGCGGTTTCCACCCCCACATCCGCCAGCCGGGCGTTCAGGGTGGAGAACACCAGCAGGAATGGCAGACCAGCGGAAAACCCCAGGAACAGCAGGGCCACCACCTGCCAGCGGGAATAGATCTCCACCACTTCCCGCAACCAGGGCCAGCCGGTGGCATAGCGATCCACCACCCATTGCCAGAGCGAGACAAGCTTCGACCGCAGCCATGACACGTTGAACCTGGAAGAGATGGTAGCGCTCCCGTTCAGTCGCGGAAGTTATTGAACTGCAGGGGCAGGTCGAGATCCGATTCCCTCAGCATGGCGATCACCGCCTGCAGGTCATCCCGCTTCTTGCCGGTCACCCGCACCTTGTCACCCTGGATGCTGGCCTGGACCTTCAGCTTGGCGTCCTTGATCATCTTGACGAGCTTCTTGCCCTGGTCGGTCTCGATGCCCTGACGGAGCTTCAGGTGCTTGCGAACCAGCTTGCCGGCCTTGCTCTCGCCATCATCGTCGATGGCCCGGGTGTCGATATTGCGCTTGGCGAAGGCCATCCTCAACATGTCCAGCAATTGCTCCACCTGGAACTCCTGCTCAGCGCTGAGGGTAATGGACTGGTCGTCCAGTTCGATATCCGCCTCTACATTCTTGAAATCCCAGCGGTTACCCAGCTCCCGTTTGGCCTGGTCAACGGCGTTGGTGACTTCATGCATATCGATTTCGGACACAATATCAAAGGAAGGCATGGTGTTGGGTCTCCATAAACAGAATCCCGGCGGAACGGGGCGGACACGAAAGCACGATAGCATAGCGATAAACGCCTGCCACATCGAGTGTGGAAACCGTTGGACATCAGTCGATAAACGCGACAGCGCAGGGAAACACCCGGTAACAGACAATCACACAAGGCCAACAGACAGGACAACGGGCGGACAGTATTCTGAGCGCGTGGATCGGGGAGTTGTGCAGTATCCCCGGCAGTATCCACCCCCAACGGTGAGGGGTTCAGGCAGTACCCTCACCGGCTTTTTGGGACCAGTTGTATTGTTTCAGGCAGTTTCGATCTTTCCTTGTTTGTTGTTATGGGGCCGGCTTCGCAGTATCAAGCCGGCCTTTTTTCGTTGTGCGACAAACAAAAAAGGGGCAGCCCCACTTGGGGCTGCCCCTTTTTCTATAGGGCCATCATTACCCTGGCCTCAGAGCTTGCGACCCTTGCCGGCGGCAATCCGCAACCGCAAGGCGTTCAGCTTGATAAAGCCTTCCGCGTCCTTCTGGTTGTAGGCGCCTTCGTCTTCCTCGAAGGTGGCAATTTTCTCATCGAACAGCGAGTCGTCGGACTTGCGGCCCACCACGTCCACGTTGCCCTTGTAGAGCTTCAGGCGAACGGTGCCGTTGACGTACTCCTGGGTCTTGTCGATCAGCGCCTGCAGGGCCTCACGCTCCGGTGACCACCAGTAGCCGTTGTAGATCACCTCGGCGTAGCGGGGCATGATGTTGTCCTTCAGGTGGGCAACCTCACGGTCCAGGGTAATGGACTCGATGGCACGGTGGGCACGCAGCATGATTGTGCCACCCGGGGTCTCGTAGCAGCCACGGGACTTCATGCCCACGTAGCGGTTCTCGACAATGTCGATGCGGCCGATGCCATTGGCGCCGCCCACCTTGTTCAGGTGCTCCAGCACTTCGTGGGGTTTCATGGCCTGACCGTCGATGGCAACGATATCGCCCTTGTCGTAGGTCACTTCAAGATAGGTAGGCTGGTCCGGTGCGGCTTCCGGTGAAACGCTCCAGCGCCACATGTCTTCCTCGGCTTCTGCCCAGGGATCTTCCAGGTTGATGCCTTCGTAGGAGATGTGCAGCAGGTTGGCATCCATGGAGTACGGGCTCTTGCCCTTTTTCTTCTCCACCGGGATGTTGCGCTCATCGCAGTAGGCCATGAGTTTTTCGCGGGAGTTCAGGTCCCATTCCCGCCAGGGGGCGATTACTTTCACGCCGGGTTTGAGGGCGTAGGCGCCCAGCTCGAAACGCACCTGGTCGTTGCCCTTGCCGGTGGCACCGTGGGAGATGGCATCCGCACCAGTCTCGTTGGCAATCTCGATCAGGCGACGGGAGATCAGCGGGCGGGCAATGGAGGTACCCAGCAGGTACTCCCCCTCGTAGATGGTGTTGGCGCGGAACATGGGAAACACATAGTCCCGCACGTATTCCTCGCGCAGATCCTCAATGTAGATTTCCTTCACACCCAGGGCCTTGGCCTTCTCACGGGCCGGCTCCACCTCTTCACCCTGGCCGATGTCGGCGGTGAAAGTCACCACCTCACAATCGTAGGTGTCCTGCAACCAGCGGACGATCACGGATGTATCCAGACCACCGGAATAGGCCAGCACCACCTTCTTGATATCAGACATGCCCTTGCTCCTGCGATTCGAAAAACGGACAACGGAAGCCACGGAAACAGGCGTCAAAGCCGGTCACAGAGGCCCGTGTCAGGTTCAGAAAATAAGGGCGCTATTGTACGGGAGTACGGGGGGAATGGCTATCGGGAGGGAGCTTTCACGGACCCGGGGACACCGCCCCTCCCCCGGAAGGAGAGGGGTAGTGGGGGCCGTCTGGACTTAACCCGTGGCCCGGGCCTGCTGGCTGAGCACTTCCTCGCGGATGCCGTCCCAGCCTTCCTTAATGGAACGTAGCAGGTCAGCGACTTCTTCCAGTTTGCCGACGTCGTTTTTTGCGCTGGCTTCCAGCAGCGTGCGCTCCATGTAGTCGTAGAGGCTTTCCAGGCGGAGGGACAGGTCGCCGCCCTTCTCGAAATCCAGGAAGCTGCGCAGACCACCAATGATCTCAATGGCCTTGTTGATCAGTTGGGCCTTGGCCCCGTAGTCCTTCTGCTGCATCCTGGCCTTGGCCATATTGATGCGCTCCAGGGCCCCGTTGTACAGCAACTGAATGAGCTTGTGAGGATCGGCATCGGTGATGCTGGTCTGGGTGTTGATGCGCTGGTATTGCTGTAAACCGTTCATACTGACTTCCCCTAAATACTATGCCCTGAAAACGACGCCCTGACTCCTGGCTTCCATTACCCGTTCTGACTCGATGAGGGAGCCAGAGCCGCCAACTGCTGGCTGACGAAGTCCTGGGTACTCTGCAATTGGGAGATCAACTGGTCGGCTGCGGTGAACTGCTTCACCAGCCGTTCCCGCATTGACTCCATCCGCATATCCAATTGGTCCCGCTCTTCCTGGATGCTTTCCAGTCTCTCGTTAAGACCATCAGTCCGGTTTGAGAGCGTGCCATCAGACGCAAGCATGTTGTCCGCAATAGCCGTTATCCGGGCCGCGACACCCTCGGCGCCATCCACCTCGGCAAACAGTTGGGCGACTTCACCTGGCGCCTGATCAAGCTTGTCCTTGAAAACAGACTGATCAAACGTCAATTTGCCGTTGTCGTCCGGATCAGTGGCAATGCCGATATCCGCCAGGGTTCGAACCGTGCCGTTTTCAAGGCCGGGCACTACCGATGAAATCACTTCACGAAGGTCATTCCGGAGATTGCGGATGGTGGAGTCGCCGTTAAGCAGGCCACCCTGACCGGTATCGGCATTAAAGCCTGAAATAGACCGGACGACATTCTGGAACTCGTTGTACTTATCTACAAACGCCTGGACTCGCTCAGCGACCGCGTCGGAATCCTCTTCCACCTTGATGGTCGAGGTGCCCGCGCCCTTGAGTTCAAACGTCAGCCCTTCAACCGCGTCGGAAACCGTATTGCTGGACCGGGTGACGTCGATTCCGTTTACGGTCAGGAGTGCATCCTGGGCCGCTACGGTCTGCTCAAGGTTCTGGGTTGTCCCGTCGTAGACAAACTGGGATAGACCACCAGTATCCGTGTTATTGCCATCATCATCGGTGACAGTAACCTGCACCTCGTTTGCCGTGCCGCTCTCCGCCGAAGACATGACCAGCCGGAAACCCGAACCGGTATCTACCACACTGGCATTCACCCCGGCGCCGGAGTCGTTAATGGCGCTTGCCATTCCTTCAAGGGTGTTGTTACTGCCATCAATCGTAATATCCGTGGCAGTGCCGCCGACATTTATGGTCATGGTACCGGTACCGACGGTAGTGGAATCCTTGTCGGCAAACGTGGTGGAGGCCAAAGACTGGGAACGGGCCAACTGCTGCACGTCGATCTCATAGGTGCCATCATTGACCTGGGACTCGTCCATGGAAACACCAACGGTACTCTCGTTGGACGAGCTGGTATTAAATGCCATCAAGCCATCGGCGCTACTCAACCCCTCCATGGAGGAACGAAGTCCTTCAACGGCACTTTTCAATGTGCCAAAAGCGGAGATCATTGCCTCCGTGCGCTGCTGTTTCTGGTTCAGCCGGACTTCCGTTGGCTGACGCTCGGCGTTCAGGATCTGATCGACCAGATCCGAGCTGAACAATCCCGAGCCAGCCCCGAGTGACGATATGGATGCCATGATGTCATCCCCCTTGCGGTGGTATACCTGTGTGTGCTGCTACTACCTGTTATCGGCGGGGAGCGGCAAAACTTTGCCCTTTATCCGTCGAAATCCGGCATTATTTTGTAACGGCCTGTAAACCCACTATAGATGTTTCCCTGAAAGCAAGACACCGCCGGCCCCTCTCGGGTGCGGCGGTGCTGTATACCGTTGCCCAATGTCGTGAGGAAGAAAAGCCCTACACTTTCACATTAAACAACGACAGCGGTTCGTCCTGCTGCAAGTTCTCTGCCAACCTCAGGGCAACCTCATCCGGAATCTGGCGAATGACTTCACGGGTCTCCTGATCAACCACCTTCACAATGGTCTGACCGGCATCGCTATCCACCTCGAATTGCAGGTCCCGCTGAACGCTCTGAACAAAATCGTTCAACTGGGTAACAGCGGAATCCAAATCCTCCCGCTGATCCCTGTTACGCTCCTTCAGGCGCTCAGCCCGGGAGGGCTCGCTGGGCTGAGGAGAGGTGGCAACTTTCGCCGCACTGTCCGCAGATGAAGCCGCCAGGTCGGAGGCATTCCTGCCTTCGGCCTGAGATGACGACATGGCCCGAGCCGGAGCTTGCTCACTGGAGCGAACCAGCTTCAGATCCGGGCTATTCAGGTTAACGCCATTCATAGCTTACCTCGCTATCCTCAAACGGCGTAAAGCCGGGCCCCGAAGAGCCCGACTGTTACCGTTCGTCCCCTGTTACTGCAGGAGGGACAGAACCTGCTGCGGCCGGGCGTTGGCCTGGGACAGTACCGAGATACCAGCCTGCTGCAGCACCTGGGCCTTGGACATCTTGGCCGTTTCGGCCGCAAAGTCCGCATCAAGAATCCGGCTCTGGGACGCGCTCTGGTTCTCAATGTTGGTCTGCAGGTTGGCAATGGTGCTCTCAAAGCGGTTCTGCACCGCACCCAGGTCAGACCGGAAGGAGTTCACCGAACTCAGTGCATTATCGATAGCGCTGAGAGCCGCTTCGGCACCGGAAGCGGTGCTGATGCTGACGGAGGACACGTTCAGACCAGCGGCGCCCGCAGTCATGCTGTTATCGAAGCCAACCTCGATGGATTGACCAGCGTTTGCACCAATCTGGAAGGACACGGCGGAGCCCAGAGTGCCATCCAGTACGGACTGGCCGTTGAATTCGGTCTGGGTACCGATACGGGTGACTTCGGCAATACGCTGGTCCACTTCAGCCTGCAGCAACAGACGATCTTCATTTGAGTTGGAGCCGTTAGCCGCCTGGACAGCCAGCTCACGGATACGCTGCAGGTTGTTCACAGTCTCGTCCAGACCACCTTCTGCAGTCTGAACCATGGAAATGCCGTCGTTGGCATTACGAGACGCCACCTGGAGACCGCGGATCTGGGTGTCGAAACGAGTGGAAATTGCCAAACCGGCCGCATCATCCTTGGCGGAGTTAATGCGCAGACCAGAGGACAGACGCTCCATAGCCTGGTTAGACAGGCTCTGGGACTTGCCCAGTTGGTTCTGTGCCATGAGTGACGCAACGTTCGTGTTGATTCCGAGAGCCATAGTACTTCTCCGACAAATAGTTTTGCTTCATTTGAAAGAGGTCTGGCGCCCGTTCTCTGCTTAGTGGGTACGCCGCCCCGCTGTACTGCTTAACGGCGCGCCCGGGAATTCCTTTAGAAAAAAAACATCGTTCTTTGTTATTAAATGTAACCAATTAAATATCAAAAGGTTAAACTCTATTTCGAAGTTAAACCCTCGGCTCTTCATCAGTCAGGCGGGCTTTTAACCAGGGGTCGGATTCCACCGGCCGGGCCTGCAGGATCACGCGATCAAAGTGATCCGGCAATTGCTCGAGGAATCTGTCGAACGATGTCTTCCACGCCTGCATATACGCCGGCAATTCAGATTCCTCACAGGCCAGACCGTGGCAGAGCCCGACCTGCAGGAAGTGATAGGTTGAGCCTTTGAGCAGTTGCCAGCACATCACCTGTACAGTTAAATCGGTACGCCGGCCACTGAACACACCAACCCGATTCAGGGAGTCCCGCACCGCATTGGCAGTGACCACCAGATCCCGGCGCGAATAATCAGCGGTCAACCCCAGTGCTTTGCGGCACCCTTCCACAGTGTCCGCGATTTCCTGCCGCAGCCGGCCCAGATTCCCGTCCAACCCTTCAGACGGTAGAGGATGACGCTCGTGGCCCAGGAGTTGACGAGCCTCCTCCGGCCCGGATCCGTCATAGCCCCTCACCGCCTCCAGGAACCCGGTGGGCGAGAGCCAGTCGGCACCCTCAATAGCGGCGCCATCGGAACAGTTCGCAACACTCAGCGTGGTCTCCCCCGTCTGACAGTTGGCAATAAACCGCTCCACGGAACGTTTTGCGGTGTAGTAATCCGTTCGTGTCAGCACCTCGCCGCCATCCACTCCCGGCACCGCAAAACTGCGCTGATCCTCATTCAGCCCCTTCCTTTCAGCCCGAAACGACCTGGAGAAACTGGTTTCTCCCTCGGCCCCGTAGACGGAATAGGCAGAATGGTGATTGGTGACATCCCGGTAGCCGTAGTCAGTGCCAAACAGATAAATGTTCCGGAAACCCAGGGCATAACCCACTGATAACGCCGCGTTGGTACAAGTCGGGCTGCAGTTGTCCAGGGCCTGTTCACCCACTCCCAGCCAACCTGGTATAGCGCTCCCCCTCTTGAAAAAGAAGGTCGTCTGGTCAAAGAGCGTTGTAACCAGCGGGTTAACATCGATTGCGGCCAGCAATGGAATACTTTGCAGCACTTCGGGGTCGATATCGGACAGGATTTCGTGGATGGCGTAGTCGGCATCCAGTTCCAGATGGAAATCCGGTCGAATCCCGTTGGCGACCAGTCCCCTCAGCCCCGTGCCGGCACTGACGATAGCCACCTTGTCACGAATCTTCCGGATGTCCTCAAACCGGTCATCAATTGAAGGGCCGCTGCCGATAACCAGCAATGGCCTTGACGAATGGGCCACCGGGTCCGGCTTCAGGTATCGGCCACCGGAGCGCAGGTTATGGAGGATATTGTTGAACGCCCGGATCTCGAAATCGTAGCTGCCCCAGTTTGCCGCAAGAATCGGGATATCTTTTTCCAGATCCTTGGCAATCCTGGATAGCTCAACGTGAGCAAGATGGTTGTAATAAGTAGTGAAGTAGGGGTACATGGGCACCATTTCCCCGAGCTTGTTCCCCAGGACCTGACGAACATTCTCTTCACTGTCATTGACCGCAATGCAGAACGACAGCGAGCGTCCCTGCTTGCGAAAGCGGGCGCTGATGGTTTCCCAGTCCACGGTAAACAGACTCAGGGCAAACCGTTCCGCATCCGGTTCAAAAACAACCGCATCGATAATATCCGCCTGTTCCGACAGTTTCTCGATGTGATAGCCCAGGCCACAGCCCAGGAAAACCACGGATGGAAAAAAATCACCCCGCTTATAACCGTGGAACGTCTCCGGCGTCACGGGGGATGCGTCCCTCGCTTCCCTGACAAGGCGCATTGCAAACCGTGGCAGTGCGTAGGAACCCTCCCAGGGGGGAGCCAGCGTGAAAGACCGCTGGTCGGGTGGATTTTCCCCCAGGAAACGGTCCACCTCAGAATAGGAATAGTCCCTGGCATGGTGTAGGTACACCGAACGGCCCCGATCAACAAGATCAACGTCGGGGTTCCCCGGTGTCACCACCAGTTCGCAGTGATTGAGCTCAAGGGTACTGAAATACTGGTGCAGCTCCGGGCGATACTTCCTGAAGTACGCCAGGTTCTTTTCCTTGCGTTCCAGGTATTCGAGGGCGGCATCCTGATCTGGTTCAGACATAGGGTTTTCTTTCCGGCATGGCAAGTTTTCAGGCTCAGTCAGCGCTGCTCCATCAGACTCTGACAGATTTTCAGGTCCAGTGCTTCATCCACATCAATAGAACGTTCCCGGGGCATGATACTGGCCAATACCCGGGGGGTGAACAATGACCCCGAAGCGAGGAAGTCACTGACATCCACCACGTACACCGCACCGTTGAGCCGGTAGTCGGGCTCATAATCCTGGGAGCGACGCGCGGACCAGAAGTCCACGCCCCGAAATTCCCCGGTTTCGGCGACCTTCCCACACCAGGCCAGCGGGTGTTCCACCGGCGACACGGATACCACACTCTCACCGGCACCACTGCAGTACCGGCCCAGGGCACTCTCGATATCCTCACCGGTGCGCAGTGGCGAGGTGGGCTGCAGCAATACCAGTGTATCGGGGCCCCGCCCCTCCTGGCTCTCATGGTCGATGGCGTGTTTCAAAACGTCTGTGGTTGTGGCGTGATCGGTAGCCAGTTCCGGCGGACGTGCTACGGCGCGAACGCCGTCAAACGACCGGGCAATGGAAAGCACCTCGGGATCGTCACTGGTCACCAGTATGTGGCCCGCCAGCCGGGCGTTCAACGCTGCCCGGATGGTCCAGGCCACCATCGGCTGGCCGGCAATCTCGGCGGTGTTCTTGTGGGGCAGGCGCCTGCTGCCCGCCCTGGCGGGGATGACAGCGAGGATGCGTCCGGCATCTTTCATGTCAACTATCCACCGTCACGTCAGCTCTCCTTCATACTCATCCTGAGCACGCTGAAAGTCGTTCATTCGACCTACATCCAGCCAATATTCGTGTACCGGATAGGTCGTGATTTTCTCGCCCCGGGCCATCGCCCGCTCCAGTAGCGTCGGCATATCCACGCACTCGCCTTTCTTTACCTGGCCCACCAGTTCCGGAGATACCACATAAATGCCGGCATTGATGAAGTATTTCTGGATGGGCTTTTCCGTCATCCCCTGAATGTAAGGGCCCTCGCATTCAACAACGCCGTAGGGCACCTGGTATTCGAACTCCCGCACACACATGGTGGCAGCACTCGGGTTCTGGTCGTGGAAATCCAGCAGCCTGCGATAATCCAGGGTGGTAAGCAGGTCACCATTCATCATGACCAGGGGCAAATCCACCTCGGACCCGGGCAACAGCCCCAAGGCGCCCCCGGTACCCAGTGGTTCTTCCTCATGGACATACTGGATGGATACACCCCACCGTTGCCCATCGCCAAAGTGGTTGCGAATCTGTTCCGGCAGGTAATGGGTCGAAATAAAGAACCGGTGGAAACCCGCGGTAACGAAACCTTCGAGGATCAGTTCGAGGATGGGTTTCTCGCCCACCTTGAGCATGGGCTTCGGGCAATCGTAGGTCAGTGGTCTCAGGCGGGTGCCAAATCCCCCGGCCATCAGGAACACCGGATTGTTGATGGTGTTCCGCTCCAGGAGGCCATGCAGGGTGTCCAGTCCTACCAGATGGCCCTGCTCGTCGACGACCGGCAACTGGAGCAGCTCGGATCGCTCCATCACCGAGAGGATACGGTCCCGGGTCCACTCGCTCCGGGCCACCTGGGGCTGGTCACACATAACCTCCGCAACCGGTCGGTCCATTGAGGTCTGTTTCATCAGGGCCCGGCGCACATCGCCATCCGTCAGGGTACCCAGCAGCTTGCGTTGCTCATTCACCACCAGCACGATTCGTAGCGCCCCTTTGTCAAGGGTGGCAATGGCGTCGGTTAATGGCGTGTCGGGGGATACCAGTACAGAATGCCAATCTTTCATCACGTACCTCGGCTAACGGAACGGTTTGCAGAACGGGCTTTCCGCCCCGAATGATAGATGCTAGCCCCGGCAACATCCTGTAAAAGCAGGGACCCGGCCCCCACAACGGCCCCGGCCCCGACTGTAATCTCCTGGATCACCGTGGTGCCAGCGCCAATGAAGGCGCCTTGCTGCACCGTCACGTCGCCACAGATAATCACTCCGGGCGCCACATGGCAATGGGCACCGATACGGCTGTCGTGATCAACGGTGGCCGAACTGTTCACGATGGTGTTGCAGCCAACTTCGGCACAGGCCTGGACCACGCTGCCCCGCATGATCTGTGCACCGACTTCGATCCGGGCCTTCCCCGACACCGATGCCGAAGGATGGATAAGGGCCGGAAACTCGTACCCGGCGGATGTCATCTCCTCAAACAACCGCTGGCGCAGGCCGGAGCCTGGCATCATGCCAACGCCATTGGCAAGATAGACCCCCGCCGGCGCAATGGCATGGAGTCGATCGTCATCGCCCAGCACTTCGATGCCCATCCAGCGCTCCCCCTGTCGGTCCGCCAGGGCCGGATCGCATACGCCCCGCACGGTCGCCCCCAGGCTATGCAACACATCCAGGACCACCTTGGCATGGCCACCACCACCCAGCAGTACGAATGGCCGGTCAAACATCGTGGTTACCTCCGGCAGTGGTTATGACCTCCCCCGGAGCGTAGTCCTGGTCCGCAACCCGGCCAACCAGGTCCCAGAATCGAACGGGGGATAACCCCTGCCCTGCCCGCGCCGTGGCCAGGTCTTCATGTCCCAGCACCTGCCCCCGCCGAATAGGGCGAGCGGCAATGAGCTGCTGCCGTGCGGCCTGACGTGTGTTCCACTCACTCGGCTGCACCCGCTTCAGTCCAGTTCCCAGCGCGGCTTCAACGGTGCGGATCTGGCGGACCATGTCGGTCAGCTCGTCTGGCTCCAGGGAGGCACGATGGTCGGGCCCCGGCATGGAACGGTCCAGGGTAAAGTGCTTCTCGATCACCCTGGCGCCCCTGGCAACCGCTGCCACCGGTATAGCCACCCCCAGCGTATGATCGGAGTACCCGACCGGTAGCCGGAAAGTGGTCGCCATGGTATCCATCGCCGCCAGATTGACCTCTTCGAGGGCCACCGGATACTGGGACGTGCAGTGCAGGAGGGTGACCTTTCCCCGCAGGGCCTCAAGGGCAGAAGACTGGCTCCAGTGCTGCCATATCTCGGCCACCGAGCCTGGCTCCCGGTCATGGCAGTAACCGTGGGCAAGTACGGCCAGCGCCTGTTCGACCTCACCGAGTGTGGCCATGCCCGTTGATACGATCAGCGGTACCTGGCTATTGGCGAAGGCCCACAGCAACGGTGCGTTGGTCAACTCCCCGGACGGTACCTTGTAGACCGGCAGGTCGAGGGATCTGAGGAAACGGAAGCTCTGCAGGTCAAAAGCAGTGGACAGGAATTCGATTCCCTGGCTCCTGGCGTGTCGCTGGAGATCACCATGCCAGCTTTCCGGCAGTTCAAGCCGGGCCAGCATCTCCTGCTGGCTCTCATTCTCCGTACCACTTGTCTTCTGGTAGTCCGCTTTCGGTGCCCCCGCTGCCAGACGTCTGGCATTAAAGGTCTGGAATTTGACGGCGGAGGCGCCACTGGCGGCCGCCACGTCAACCAACGCAAAGGCGGTGTCCCGGTCGCCATTATGGTTGACCCCGGCTTCCGCAATTATCGTAACGTTATTGTTGTCGTTCATCATCGTTCACCACTCCGTGCCCCGGCCCCATCACGTCGAATCAGGGCGGGCCGGCAAATCATAAAAGGCCTTGGGGCCGGCCTGGATACCTTCACAAAGGCGTTTGACTATTTTATCGCTGGTGAAGCCATCACCGTAGGGGTTGACCTGGTGTTCCACCCCTGCCCTGAACGCCGGATCCAGGGCACGACACACCGCCGCCATGATGCCTTGTCGGTGCGGCTCGCAATGAATGACCGAAGGTGCGGCCAGCCGCCCCTTCTGACGAAGACCAATATCCACTGACGGGACGCCCAGGGATGGAATTTCAATGATGCCACTGGACGAATTACCCAGCACCGCTTCGGCACCGGAAGCCACCGACAGGTAACGTTGCATGCCCAGGGACTTCGCCGCCAGGCAGCGATCGGGAGCGCTGGCCACATACTGGTCGATCAAACGGATAATCCGGCGGCCACCGTCATCAGCGTTGGGATAGGTAAAAACAACGCCGTGTTCGGGAAAGGCGTCCATAGCGGACAACAGTGCCTGGAACGTTCCCTCCGGCTGTTCATCCCCCTGGGTGACCGGGTGGTAGGTCACCAGGATGTAAGGACGACTGAAATCGAACGACAGGTCCGCGGACAATGCCTGTGGTGTGAGCCGCGGTGTGCGGCGGACGTTCTCCAGGCCCAGCGCGCCCACATCATGGACCATGGATGGAGGTTCGCCCAACTGGATAACCCGTTGCCGGCTCTCGGGAGTGGCAACGAAATGGAGATGGGCCAACTTGGTAATCGCATGGCGAATCGGATCGTCGTAGGCCCCTTCGGTCAGTTCCCCACCATGCAGGTGTACCAGGGGCACCCGATGTACCAGTGCCGCCTGGCTGAAGGCCAGGGCCTCGAAACGGTCCCCCAGGACCAGGGCGGCATCGGGTGACAGCCGTTCCAGTGCCTCGGCAAATCCCATCAGGCCGACACCCATGGATTTGATGACCCCAACCGGGCTATCGGAAGACAGCAACATTTCCACCGTTGCATCGATCTCAAAGCCATCGTCCCGGATGTCATCCACGGTGTAGCCGAATTCCGGCGATAGATGGGAGCCGCTGACAATCAGCTGCAGGGACAGGTCCGGCGCTGAGTGGATGGCCTTCAGCAACCAGTACAGCAAGCCGTACTCGGCCCGGGTTCCGGTAAAAACAGCGATCCTGGTCATGACGCCGACCACCTGACGCTACTTGGCAGGTTAACCAGGCGCCCGACAACGTCCCGTGCTACTGTCAGGTCGCCCCGCAGGCAGTCCGAGTATATGTCGAGATCACACATCAGTTGCCACGCCGGCCGGGTCATCACACCCTCGTCGTTGGTCGTGGTTAACAGGGCGTCACGGACCCGCCGTGATGGGCAGAGCACGGCGTTGAGCCAGTAGTTGCTGCGACACCCCTCCGGTTCAGCCACAAAGCTGAGATCCGAGCTGGCCAGCAACGCCTGGTACTCGGAAGCCAGTTGCCGTTTCTCTGCAATAAAGCCCTCCAACTGTTCCATTTGCGCCACCCCGAGAGCTGCGTTGAGATTCGGCATGCGATAATTGAAACCGATGTCGTCGTGCACGTACTCGTAATTATGGGGCACCTTGGCGGTGGTGGTCAGATGCCGGGCCCGTACGGCATCCCCGGAATCCGCCAGGATCATGCCTCCACCGCCGGTGGTGATAATCTTGTTACCATTGAAGCTCAAAACCCCCAGTTGCCCGAACGTTCCGGTATGGCGGCCATGGTAGAAACTGCCCAAGGATTCCGCCGCATCTTCGACCAGGGCCAGGTTCCACTGCTCACAGACCTGTAACAACCCCTGCAGATCGGCCGGGTGCCCAAAGGTGTGCATCGGCAGGCAGGCCTTTACACGGCGGCCGCTATCGGTGTGACGAACGGCTCCCCCTTCGTCGATACGGCACTCTGCTTCCAGCCAGTTGGCCACGGCGGCAGGAGATAAACCCAGGTTGGCGGCATCGATATCCACAAAAACCGGGTGCGCCCCACAGTAATGGATAGCATTGCAGGTCGCCACGAAGGTCAGGGGCTGGGTGATCACCAGATCCCCCCTGCCCACCCCAGCGACCCCCAGGGCCACATGCAACGCGGCCGAGCCATTGACCGTGGCCACGGCCGCCGGACTGGCCGTGTAGGCCGCGACCTGCTCCTCGAATTCGCTGACGAAGTGCCCGACACTCGAGACGAACGTGGAGTCAATCGTTTCTCCCAGGTAGTGCTTTTCCCTGCCCCTGAAGACCGGTGCGTGAAGGGGAATGAACTCGTCCGAGCGGTAGTAATCCCGGACAAAGCCTATGAGGGAACGAATCGACGGGCTAGACATTGTACAGGCCGGTCTTGTATCGGTTCAGGTTGTCCGGATTGGAAAACCAGTTAATGGTCTTCTGCAGGCCCTGCTCAATGGAATGGCCAGGTCTGTACCCGGTCAGCCTATGCAGTTTCTGGTTGTCTCCCCACAACCGGAACACTTCCGACCCGGATGGACGCAGACGCTGCTGATCAGTGACAAACTCCACCTCAGATCCCATCAGCTTTCGGATCAGGTCCAGGGTGTCAGCGATGGATATCTCATAGTTCGAGGCGATGTTGACCGTTTCACCAATGGCCGCATCCGCCCCGGCCAGCGCCAGGAAGCCCTGGCAGGTATCCTCGACGTAGTTGAAATCCCGGGTGGGCGACGTGTCCCCCAGCTTGATCGATGTCTCGCCGGCGGCGATCTGACCGATAATAGTAGGAATCACCGCCCGCGCCGATTGCCTGGGACCATAGGTATTGAACGGGCGGGCAACGGTAACCGGCAACTCGAACGCATTGTAGAAACTCATGGCCATGGCATCGGCGGCAATCTTGGACGCGCTATAGGGCGATTGTGGCTGCAGGGGGTGTGCCTCGTCGATGGGAACATACTGAGCGGTACCATAGACCTCGCTGGTGGAGGTATGGATAAAGCGCGACACGTCATTCTCCAGCGCCGCCTGGCACATATTCAGGGTGCCGCGGACATTGGTGTCAACGTAGGAGTCCGGCGCGGTATAGGAATAGGGAATAGCAATCAGGGCAGCCAGGTGAAATACCTGGTCCACCGACCGCGTGATGTGCTTGCAGTAGTGCGGATCACGAACATCACCGGTGACCACCTCGACCTGATCCAGGCAATCCACGGTTTCGAGCCAGCCCCAGTTATTGAACGAGTTGTACTGGCTCAGAGCCTTTACCCGGAACCCGGCCCGCACTAACTGCTCGACAAGATGGGAGCCAATAAAACCATCCGCTCCCGTAACCAGCACCCGCTCAGGTGATTTCATCATAGACCGAGCCTACTCATCTCATAAAGTGTTACAGCTACGGTGAGTCTAGCGCAACTCGCCGTTTTTTCTCGTTAATTTCTGTAGCCAATTTAGCAGCCCGATGGGTGCCGGAGAACCAATCAGCATCGGCTCCTGGCGTCCAGGCCGCCCCTGGCAGGCGGCAAAAACCCGCCGCCGACCGGATTACCCAGGCACGCCCCACCTCTGAGGTCGAAAATTAACCCATTAATATTCAACGCATTACAAGAAAAACAATAAAAATGGCACAGAACTCGCTTGGACCGCCTCAACTGGCAAGTAGCAGAAACCTTTTTGCCGCCCCCACGTCCATATTCGGTCGGGATGGGATTAACGGCGTCTCTGAACTGGGAGAATCGATATGCCTCAGATCATCAACACCAATATTGCGTCACTGAACGCGCAGCGCAATCTCGATGCATCGCAACGGGACGCAAACACATCGTTGCAAAGATTATCATCAGGCCTTCGCATCAACTCCGCCAAGGACGACGCCGCCGGACTCGCCATTTCCGAACGCTTCCAGTCCCAGATTTCGGGCCTGAACATGGCACAGCGCAATGCCAACGACGGCATTTCCCTCGCCCAGACAACGGAAGGGGCGCTGGATGAGATCACCGCCAACCTGCAACGGATCCGTGAGCTCGCCGTTCAGTCCGCCAACGCCTCCAACAGCCCGTCCGACCGTGAAGCCCTGAATGCCGAAGTCCAACAACGGATTGCCGAGATCAACCGGATCGCCGGTCAAACATCATTCAACGGATTGAAAGTACTGGATGGCAGCCTGCCCACCCAGACCTTCCAGGTGGGAGCCAATGCCGGCGAGACTATCAGCGTGAGCGGCCTGGACGCCCGGGGCAGCCAGATCGGTTCCGTTATTGGCCAGACCACCAACCTGCTTCAAGAAGACGACGGTACCGACACCCTGCAAACCATCTTTGAGGAAGGCCGCACGGCCAGTTTCACCATTGACCTGACCCACCCCGACGGCGTTACCGTCACCACCGTGAACGTGACGGACGCCACTTCGCTTCAAGACGTCCTGGGCCAGGTCAATGCCCAGACACCCACCACCGAAATTGCCGTGAACATGAACCGCACCAACGACGAGCTGATTTTCTCGTCCCAGTACGGCAATGACTACTCGGTGGATATCACCGTCGATGGCGGCACAACCCAGACCGTTGCCGCCACGGCGGCTGCCGATACGGTTTCCGCCAACGACACGGATATTTCCACTCAGGACGGCGCTGATCTGGCGATGATCTCGGTGGACTACGCCATCGAAACCATCAATGGCCTTCGGGCGGAGCTTGGTGCGGTCCAGAACCGCTTCGAGTCCACCATTGCCAGCCTGTCCACCACCTCAGAGAACCTGTCGGCGTCAAACAGCCGTATACGGGATGCGGATTTCGCGGCGGAATCCGCGAATCTGGCACGGACCCAGGTGTTGCAGCAAGCCGGCCTGTCTGTACTGTCCCAGGCCAATGCCCGGCCCCAACAGGTACTTCAATTGCTGCAGGGCTAATTGGTGTAAAGCCACAGGCCTCCTGAAAATGCCGGCTGCCACAACAGCCGGCATTTTTTGTTCCTGTCACACCGGTTCCGTAATCGCCTGCTGAAGCTCATCGCGATAACGGCTCACCAATTTGGTATCACCGGTCACTTCCTCCACCACAGACAGGTAGCGTTTCTCCAGCTCATCCGCGAACTCACGGGAAATGGAAAAGCGCCGGAAATCGTCGGGCACGGTATCCGCACGAAGCCACCCCAGTGTCCGCTCCAGCTCTGCCTCACTGGCATGTTCGACAAACCGTCGGTTCAGCCAGCTTTCGTAGTGGCTGCTGACCTGTACCAGCCGTTCCCGCTCCAGGCCGACATAGGATTCACTTTGCTGCAATACCGAACGCATATGGCTGCCCAGCCCGTTCAGGCACGACAGAACATACAGGCGCTGGCCGGAAAGGGAGGGATTGGATACCGGAACATCCCTTGCGGTCGGGATCGGCATACTGAACATCTCGCCGAGCGACGCCCAGAAATCACCTTCCCCTTCCCGCAGGGTCTCATATGGCAGTATCCGCACATTACGGAAATAACGTCGATACAATCCCAGCAAATAATCCAGGTCCAGGCACTGAAGGAGAAATGCACGACGTTCGTGCAGGAACTCCCTCGCGCTACCGCTGCCTCCCTCGTTCAGGAACTGGGCATGCATTGAACGAATCCATGACACCGGGCTGCGCAAGGTTATCAGGACGTTCTGGGTTTGTGACGCCAGGGTCCCCATCATCCTGCTGGCGTTGTCCTGATAGACACGGAGCATTTCCGCATCACCGGAGTCCAGGAAACCACACGACAGGCCCTCGCTGGACAGGACCAGTGACTGCCCGGCCTTTAGTGGCTGATCAAGGTCAATATCGAGATTCTTACCAACATCGAAACAGTTGTTCGCCGTGGACTCCCGCAGGTACTCAACAACAGGATTAAGGCCCTTGTTAGACAGGGCAATTTTCTCATCCAGCGCCCACACCCCCTGCATATAGGTGGTTGCGGTTTTCATCAGCCCGATATGAATACAAGCAATTTCCATTCGTCACCTCCGTAAGCCCCATACGATATACAGGAGGGCACATATCAGCAATCACGTGATAAGAGAGTCACCATTTCATCCGACCGCAAATAGAGCTTGGCATGCCATTCGCTTACCTTTCCCCAACAACGGCAAAAACCGCCAGAAAACTGCAGATCCTTGCCGCTCCTTGCCGCGGCCCGGTTGATGAGGTGTTCCATGCAAGCACAACACAATGTTCAGGTTTCCGACTCCCGGAAGGCCGAGGTAGCCCGGCTATTGCTGGAAGCCAACCAGGCCTACGGCGAGTCCAACCATCCCCAGCGCCGTTATCTTGAGCGGCTCCGGGCGCGGCAGGCCTGCCGTGACCTGTTGGGCCGGGCGCTGGCCATCCAGCCTGATCACGGCGCCGGCCTTGGCCTGCTGGGACGGGTGGAGATGGACGACGGCAACCTGGATCAGGCCGCTGCCCTGTTCGAGGAAAGCCTGGAGCGGCAGCCGGACCAGCCCCAGCAATACTGCAATCTGGGCTACTGGGCCCTGAAGGCGGAACGTCCCGCCCGGGCGGAAGGCTACTTCCAGCAGGCCCTGGCGCTTGACCGGCAATCCGCCGCCGCTTTCTGCGGTGTGGCCCATGCCAAGCGGGAGCAGGGGCTGTTCGACGTGGCCTACCTGCATTATCGCAAGCTGATCCAGCTCGGCCTGGACTGGCCTTCCGTCTACAGTGGCATGCTCAAGTGCGCGGCACGGATCGATGTCCACCAGGCGGATACGGAACTGGCTCTGGATGCCATCGCCCTGCTACGCCGGGAGGAGCTACCCCACCAGGAGATCGGACGTTTCTGCGCCGCCATCCTGCGCCAGCAATATGACCTGGACAACCCCAATGCCGAGGTGTTCCTGGACGCCGCAGCGGAAGACGAGCTGCTGATCCTGGCCCTGGACCGGACCCTGATGCCGGACCCGGCCATTGAGGAACTGGTAACCCTGCTGCGCCGGGCCATCATTGCCGAAGTCGCCCAGACCGTCGCCCTGCGTGACGATTTGCAGGCGCTGACCCTGGCCATCGCCCGTTATGTGGACCGCACCGGGTACGCCCTGGTCGCGGAGGCGGACGAGGAAAGTCTGGTTGAGACAATCAATAGCAGCATTACCGCCCAGTTCGCCATGGCGGAGCCCCTGGAAGCCCTGGTGGGCAGCGTGATGATCAGCGCCATGTACGGTGCCCTGTTCCACCAGGAATTCGCGCCCCGACTGGGTCAATGGTCCCTGACCGACTGGCCGGCCGGTATGCAACCGGTGATGGCCGCCAGCTACTATGACCGGGCCCTGGACGAGTCCATCAAGCAGAACTTCGAGGAGAAGGCCGAGGAACTGACCCTGGCCCGCACCGACGTGCCCCAGGCCTGGCCCAGCTGGAACCACCTCGCCTACCATGCCGCAACCAGCCTCAAGGCCATCATGGCCCAGGAGCTGGGCATGGACACCAGTGTCCTGCCCGGCACCCTGCGAATGATGATCTGCGGCGCCCAGTCCGGCCAGCGGGCGCTGGAGCTGGCTCACTATCTGGACGACGTGGAAATCATCGCGGTGGACGAGTCCCTGGCCAATGTCGCAACGGCGACCCGTCGGTGCGAGGAACTGGGGCTGAACAATATCGTCTTCTGGCCCTGGTCCGTGGCCCGTCGATTCGTGGCGGATGGCCACCGGGTCCACTGGATCGAGATGGGGCGGTTGCCATCGTCAGCCATCGGCGACCTGTCGCTATCCGCCCTGGTGAGCGACGCCGCAACCCAGGGTGCCGTGGTGCACATGCACACGGCCGTGGCCGAACAAACCAGGGGCGATGCCCAGATCCGCCAGCTTGTGGAGACCCACAAACTCCAGCCCACCCGCGAGAATCTCCGCCGGCTCCGACGCATGGCCCTGAACAGTCGCCAGGATCCACAGTGGCAGGACCTGCTCCAGGAGGAGGATTTCTATGGCCTGGGTGGCTGCCGGGACCGCTGGTTCCGCCCCCAGGACATCAACCAGCTCAAGGACCTGATGGGGATGGTCAGCAACGAGGTGGAGTGGAAACTGCTGAAGGCCCGTGACCAGGACGGCCACAGCCTGGCCCTGGCACCGGTGGCCCGGCAGGTCCGTGCCGAGGCCCTGGGCAGTCAGGTGCAGAGTCTGGTGGGGCAGCCTCTGTCGGTTTACTTCGTGCGGAGGCGTTGAAGGCCAACTACGAGATTGGGGGGAACATCCCCTCTCCCCAGCCCCTCTCCCACCAGAGGAGAGGGGCTAGTAACGTTCAGCTCCCAATACCGGTCGATCAGAAGTACGGCATAATCGATTCGCCATAGAGGTGCAGATCCTCCAGGATTTGCATCTTCTCGGGTGTCATGGTCGGATCCTGGGCCAGTCCCTGCAACGCAACGCCAAATGCCTCCAGTGACAGCCAACCCTTGCCGGGCTCCATCAGGCGTTTCCGGCGAAAGCTTTCCCAGCGCTCACGCTCTTCATCAATCAACGTATCCGGGAAGTTTCGGGCACGGTAGCGGAACAGCATTTCCTGCAGACGCGGGTCATCGAACCGTTCATTCACCTCCACCAATTGCTCCGGGGGCTGGCTGATGATCCAGTTGAGCCGCTTACGGTCGGTGTCGCCGATAAAGCCGCCCGCATAGAGTTGCTCATCCGGGTCCGTCAGATCACTTTCCAGTTGCTTGCCAAACGCCTCGGCAATCTTCTGTGGAAGCCCCTCCGCTTCCCGCAGGATGGCCAGGTTCCGTCGCAGGGTGTCGCCGTCCAGTTCCAGTTCACCCAGGCGCTCCGGACTCAGACTCTTCAGCATGGTGCCCGGCGCCAGCACTGGGCACTTATTCACCTGCACTCCCTTTAGAGGAAAGCGGGTCACACCCTCCCCAAGCTCTGCCTGTGACGTAAACACCCGTTCACGAATTTCCTCTACACTGGCGTTAATCAGTTCCGAGGGATCTTCCCGCAGGTCATAGACAACCA
The DNA here is from genome assembly GCF_045449715.1 of Marinobacter shunpengi. Classification (NCBI taxonomy): domain Bacteria; kingdom Pseudomonadati; phylum Pseudomonadota; class Gammaproteobacteria; order Pseudomonadales; family Marinobacteraceae; genus Marinobacter; species Marinobacter shunpengi. Next base: position 104,936 of record NZ_JBJJLA010000010.1, read on the forward strand.
CCTGATTCCTGTTGGTGGGATGCTCCGCCACCGGCGCCACCATGGCGCAGCAACCCCGGCTGGCGGGGTATTTCGAGGACACATGAAACACGGGTTTCATTGTGGCGGTGTCCAGCATGGCCCGGGCGGAGTGCTTGTCCTTGTTGCTGAGGACGAAGTCGAACAGCTTCGGCTGTTTCTCCCGGATCAGCTTTGCCAGGGCAATGGTGGCTTCCACATCGGACATGGCATCGTGGGCCGCTTCATGGGCGATACCGTTGGCGGCGGTCAGTTCCTCCAGCCGGAAGCTGGGGCTGCCGTCCTCCTTTCGGGGCCATTCGATACCCTCCGGGCGCAGGGCATAGGTCAGGCGGACCATGTCGATGATGTCCCAGCGGGAATTGCCATTCTGCCACTCCCGGGCATAGGGATCCCGCAAGTTGCGATAGAGGGTGTGGCGGGTGACCTCATCGTCAAAGCGCAGGCTGTTATAGCCCACCGAACAGGTTCCCGGCTGGCTGAACGCCTCATTGATCCGCGCAATGAACTCCGCCTCCGGAAGCCCTTTCTCCAGGGCCTTCTGGGGCGTAATGCCGGTGATCAGGCAGGCCTCGGGGTTAGGCAGGTAGTCATCCGACGGCTTGCAATAGATGACCAGAGGGTCTTCGATGATATTGAGGTCGGCGTCGGTACGAACACCGGCAAACTGGGAAGGCCGGTCATGGATGGGGTCTGCGCCGAAGGTTTCGTAGTCATGCCAATAGAAAGAGCGAATCACGCCTGGGCTCCGGATTGTCCATTCGAAGCACGCAGTGTACCAGTTTCCCCGGAGGGACCTGTAACCGGGGCACGGGCCATTCCTGTTGCTGCCGAGGTTTTGCAGGCTTTAACGGTTGATCGGTTATCTGACGACCAATTGCCTGTATCATGGGCACATATTCCAGGCCGGTTCCGCCCATGGTCCGGGATCGGTCGGACAACCTTCATTCAGCCCTCGTGGCGAGCCTGATTTCCTATGCAAACCCGCATCCTCATCTGTGATGATTCGGCGATGGCCCGCAAGCAGATGGCCCGGGCACTGCCCCAGGACTGGAGCACCGAACTGCTCTACGCCGGCAATGGCCTCGAAGCGCTGGACCTGATTCGCCAGGGCCAGGCCGACCTGTTGCTGCTGGACCTGAACATGCCGGACATGGACGGCTACGAGGTGCTTGATGTGATCCGCCAGGAGGATCTGCCGGTGATGACCCTGGTGGTGTCCGGCGATATCCAGCCGGAAGCCCGTAAGCGGGTGATCTCCCAGGGCGCCATCGATTTCCTGAAGAAACCGGTCAAGCCTGCCCAGGTGGCGGAACTGCTGGAGCAGTTCGGGCTCTATCAGCCAAATCCGTTCGCCCCCCAGCCTGACCGCCAGGGAGCCGGCGACGCGGCCCCCTTCAGCGTTGGCCTGTCTGATTTCCTGCAGGAGGTGGCCAATGTCGCCATGGGCCAGGCCGCCGACCTGCTGGCGCGACTGCTGGACACCTTTGTCCGGCTGCCGGTACCGAAGATCACCACGGTCTACCGCAGCGAGCTGAGCATGGTGCTCACGGCATCGGCCCAGCAGCAGGACACCTACTCCGCCGTGTGCCAGGGCTTTACCGGTGCCGGCCTGGCTGGCGAGGCGTTGCTGTTGTTCTCGGACTCCAGCGTCAAGGACATGGCCCGGCTGCTTGGCTACGGAGATCCAGACGCCGAGACCGTGGAGGTGGAGGTGCTGATGGACATGTCCAGCATCCTGTTCGGGGCCTTCCTTCGGGGGGTCGGGGAACAGATGGACATACACCTGGGCCTCGGTCAGCCGATGGTACTGGGCCGCCACCGCCGGGTGGACCACCTGGTGGAACACCACAACCGGCGTCAGGAAAAACTGATGTGCGTGGAAATACCGTACCGGCTGGAGGGTTACGATATCCGCTGCGACCTGCTGGTGTTCCTCACCGAGGAATCCATCCACCAGCTTGAAACCAACCTGCCATTTCTGACGGGGTGATTATGGCCGACGAATCCGACGCTGCCGGCTACCATGCCCTGGTCACCCTGCTGGAATCCATCGAGGTGGGTCTGGTGGTGATTGACCTGGACTACCGGGTCAGGGTCTGGAACGGGTTCATGGAGAACCACAGTGGCGTGACCTCCAGCCGGATCCACGATCAGGTGCTGTTCGACCTGTTTCCGGAACTGCCCCGGAGCTGGCTGGAGCGCAAGGTGCGGTCCGTGGTCACCCTGAACACCCGGACCTTCACCTCCTGGGAACAACGCCCTTACCTCTTCCGGTTCCGCAATACCCGGCCCATCACCGGCACCGAGGAGTTCATGTTCCAGAACCTGACCATCAGCCCCCTGACCGGCCCCGATGGCAAGGTCACCCAGGTGTGCCTGATGGTCTACGACGTCACCGATGTGGCCGCAGGCCGTAAGGCCCTGGAACACGCCAATGCGCAGCTGGAACGCCTCAGCTCCACCGACCGGCTTACCGGCCTGCTTAACCGTGGCACCTGGGAGAACCTGCTGGACGCCGAGTTCGAGCGTTATCGGCGCTACGGTCACAACACGGTGCTGGCGATGTTCGATATCGACCATTTCAAGGCCATCAACGACACCCATGGCCACCTGATCGGCGACGAGGTCATCCGGGAGGTGGCCCGCATCACCCGGGACTCCCTGCGCCAGGCGGATCGCCCCGGACGCTATGGTGGCGAGGAATTCGGCATTATCCTGCCGGAAACCGATATCGACGGCGCCCTGACCATCTGCGAGCATATCCGTGAGACTATCGCCGGCCAGGACTTTGACACGGACAACGGCACGATCCGCTGTACCATCAGCATGGGGCTGGTCCAGCTTGATACTGGCCCGGACAACTATATGGCGTGGCTGCAACAGGCAGACAGTGCCCTCTACCAGGCCAAGAAAGGTGGCCGGAACCAGAGCGTGGTGGCGCCAGCCAGCCTAACGCAGAGGGGCTGACATCTCGTTGATGTGCCTTCGGTATTCCAGGACCAACCGGGAAAGCCGCCACCCGTCGGGGCTGACGGCCCGGGGTCGCTGATGCAGTAGGGTCTGCAGACAGTCAGCAGCGCCCGCTGCCTCGGCGGCGACGTCATCCTCCCGGCTTGGGTAGCATTGCGACGCCGGTACATATTCCGGGTAGGCAAGACGGTGAGGCGCCAGCGCCAGGCAGCCGGATGCCATAGCCTCCAGCATGGCCAGCCCCTGAAAGTCGTGGGTGGCGGTGCTGACCACAACATCGGCACTGGCCAGCAACCGGTCGTAGTCCTCTCGCCGGTCCTGGAATCCCCAGTGCACCAGGTACTCCCCGAATTCCTCCTGGATACGGTCAAAGGCCGGCGGCTGGCGGCGAAACTGCTCCCCTACCACACTCAGCCGGAAGGGCTGTTGCCGCCGCTTCAGTTCCCGCAACAGGTAGAGCAGGCGCTCCGGCCCCTTGTCGTACTCCCATCGGTGGTTCCACAGCAGGTGGGGACAGTCCAGGTCCGGCGGTGACGGCCTGGGCACAAACAGCCGGTCCTCAATGGGAACCGGCAATACGTGGGACTTCTCGCGGATGCTGTTGGTCATATCCGGCGGCAGCCGGTCCGGCATACGATCGATAAACCGGTAAGCGCCGTCCAGGAAACTGTCCCGGTTCCACGCACTGTTGAACAGCACCCGGTCCGCGGCCAGGGCACTGTAGAGGTTGACCATGGCAGGTTCGGCACTGGAGTGCTGGCGTCCGGAATCCGGGTAGGCAAACTGGTTCTCATGCATGTACAGCAGGACCGGCGTCCGGGCCAGATCCGGGTTCAGCCCCCGAAGCGTGGCCAGGTCCACCATGGAGGTGGCGATGATAAGGTCCCAGGATTCCTGCAGCAACGGCTCCCCGAGCCAGCTCAGGGGATTACCGCGAATCCGCCAGCGGAAGAACCGGGGCGGGAGTGCCAGCGTGTGCCAATCGCAGTCCGGCAGCGCCGTCATCAGCTGCTCGCGCCAGCGCCGATGGCTGCCAGCATCGTAGCCGGACAGCAGCAGGATGCGTTTTGGATCTGCCATAACCGGGCCTGTCTTTATCAGTCGCGCCCCAGTGTATTCATCCTGGCATTAAATGTCCCGCCCCGAACGACGCATCACCCCGGAGTCATCCATTGGCCAACGCCTACTGGTTAGACAGCCAAACAGCCTGGTAGGGCTTCAGGGTCAGGCATCCGGACAGGTCGTCAATACGCTCGCCATCGATCAGGTCATGCCACTGGTCGGTTCCGATCAGGTTGATATCCGCCAGGGACACCTGCTGCACCTCGTCGGTGATATTGTGGATGCAGAAGATGGACTGGTCCCGCCGCATACTCTGCCGCCAGAAACCGAAGATCTTCAGCCCCAGGTGCAGGGTGAACTGGGTGGCGTTGGGGTGAAATGCCGGCTGACTCCGCCGTATGTGGATCAGCCGACTCAGTTCGGTGAACACCTTGCCATGATGACTCAGCGGGTTATCCAGCTCATTCTCCAGGGCATCCAGCTGCCACTGCCCCCGGTTGATGGAGCGCAGGCGCCCGGTATGTTCCATGCGGGCATGGTCGTTGCCGGTACCCAGCAGGCTGTGGATGTAAAAGGCGGGAATACCCTCCAGGGCCAGCATGATGGTATGGGCACACAGGAAACGTTGCAGTTGCCACTGGTCCGGGCCGTGCTCCTCGGTGCCCTTGAGGGCGTCCCACAAGGAGATATTGATCTCATAGGGCTGGCTGTCGCCATTGCCCAGGCGTCGGTAGGATACCTTGCCACCAAACGTCTCCATGCAGCGGATCAACGCCTGCTTTTCCTCGTCGGTCAACAAGCCGTCCGTGGGTCGCATCCCTACCCCGTCATGGGACGCAATGAAGTTCAGGTACGTGGTGCCCATCTGGGCCGGCGGCATGCTCATCAGCCAGGTTTTCAGGTGACGGCTGTTACCGCTGACCAGGGTGTTGATCAGCAGCGGCGGCAACGAGAAGTTATAGATGACATGGGCCTCGTTGGCGTTGCCGAAATAGGTCAGGTTCTCCCGGTTGGGTACGTTGGTCTCGGTGATCAGGATGGCATCCGGAGTGTGGTGTTCCACCAGCAGGCGGATAATCTTGATCAGCTCATGGGTCTGCTGCAGGTGGATACAGGAGGTCCCCGGTTCCTTCCACAGATAGGCCACCGCATCCAGGCGAAAGATGCGCACACCCTGCTCCAGGTAGAAGCGGATAATTCCCACGAACTCGATCAGCACCTGGGGATTGGCAAAGTTCAGGTCCACCTGGTCTTCACTGAAGGTGCACCAGACATGGCGTTCTCCATCCTCCGTCTGGAACGGGACCAGCAGGGGCGAGGTACGGGGACGAACCACGTCGCTGAGGTCCTGCCCCGTGTCCGCCTCGACGAAGTAGTCGCTGCCCGGATGCTGCCGCCGCCGGAAGTTCTCGAACCAGCGGCTGCGGGCGGACATGTGGTTGATCACCAGGTCGACCATCAGCTTGTAGCCGGAGCCGATGGCCCGGATATCGTCCCAGTCCCCCAGGGACTCGTTCACCTGGCGGTAATCCATCACCGAGAAGCCATCATCTGAGCTGTACGGAAAGAAAGGCAGCACGTGCACCGCATTGACAGTGCCCTTGAGGCAATCGTCCAGGAACCGCTTCAGCGTGTGCAACGGCTTCTCGCCGTCGGCCTGGACCGAATCCCCGTAGGTAATCAGCAGGATGTCAGACTCATCCCAGTTGTTCTGGTGAGCGGGCGGCCCGGGGCGATCCTCCTCCAGGGCCATCGCATCCAGCAGTTCCCGGGCGAGCCAGCCGGTGTCCAGGGCGGGATAGACCTGGTCCAGCATGCCGGTCAGTTTCTGTATCAGTACATCGGTCATGGCGCGTATTCCTGGTTATCCAGTTCCACCGCCTCCGCCATTTCCGACATCAGGTCCGGCAACGCGCTGACCACACGACTCCAACTGGGAATGAATGGCGCATCCATGGGGTTGTCCAGGAAATAGTTGCCCGCCTCCATCACGTTACGGGCGAACATCTCCACCGCTTGCTCCTCGCTGTGACGGTCGATGGTAAGGCCGTTGATCAGGGCATCGTTCTGATAGGTCTCGATAAAGTCCAGGGCGATACGGTAGTAGGTGGCCTTGATGGTGCGGAATTCCTCGGTGGACAGCACCTCGCCATTGGTGGCCAGCTTGCGGAAAAGGGCCTTGCAGATATCCATGCTCATCTTGGACAACCCCGTGCTGGCGTCTTCCGGCGACAACTCCTGGTGCTTGTGGTCGTAGTTGTCGGCGATATCCACCTGGCACAGGCGGTTGGTGGCGTAGTTGCGCCTCATCTCGGACAGTACGCCGATCTCCAGCCCCCAGTCGCTGGGAATGCGCAGGTCGCTGATCACGTCCCGGCGCAGGGAAAACTCCCCCGCCAGGGGATAACGAAAGCTGTCCATGTAGTCCAGGAATTCCCGCTGGCCACACACTTTCTTCAGGGCGCGCAGCAACGGAGTGACCAGCAGGCGACTGACCCGGCCATTCATGCTCCCTTCCGCCACACGGGCGTAGTATCCCTTGCAGAACATGTAGTTAAATGCCGGATTGGCCACCGGGTAAATCAGCCGTGCCAGCAGGTCACGGGAATAGGTGAGGATGTCGCAGTCATGGAGGGCGATGGAGCGGCTACGGCCGGCGGCCAGTACGTAGCCGAAGCAGTACCAGACATTACGGCCCTTGCCCATCTCGGAGGGAGCCAGCCCCTGCTCCCGCAGTTTGAGGTCAATGGCCCGCAGGCGGGGACCGTCGTTCCACAGTACCTTGACCTTCTGGGGCAACTCCGAGAAATACTCCATGGCGTGCCGGTACTCGCCCTCACTGGCCCGGTCCAGCCCGATCACAATTTCCTCCAGGTAGGGCACGGCCTTGAGTTCCTGCACGATATTGGCCAGGGCCGGTCCCTGCAATTCCGAATAGAGGGACGGTAATACCAGCGCCATGGGGCGGGTCTTGCTGAACCTGACCAGCTCCTGCTCCAGGTCCTCCACCGGGCGTCGGGTCAGGTTATGAAGGGTGGTGACAATACCGTTCTGGTAAAAATCCCCCATTGGGACTCTCCTTGTGGTTTCGGGTACCTGGTGCGCCATTCAGTTAATTTACCAACTTACTGCGCGACGCTGGGGTCTCTGGCCAAGGCGCCAGTCCGCCGGTGTGGTGGGCCCACATCAAGGGCTGGCAATACCGGCCAGAGGCCCCAGCGTCGTGTAGTAGGCTAGCGGTAGCCGAATCGGGAGAGCACCTCCAATACACTCCGGTTCCAGCCCGAGGGGCCGGGCTCCGTGGAACGGATGACCGGATGCCCCTCGGGCAGTTCGATACGACCGGCGTTGACGCCTGCAATGATGACTGCAAGGTCCGCGCCAGCGAGCATGTCCTGGTCGTTCAGGCTGTCTCCCAGGGCCACGGACTGACAGGATCTCTCCGGCGACCGGGCCCGGTACCGGTTCATCAGTTGCCGCAGGCCATCCGCCTTGTCGAACCGTCCCATGACATGCAGGAAACGCCCTCCCTGGAGGAGTTGCAGGCCCCGTTCGGCCAGACGCTCACGGAAGGCCCGAAGCCTTTCGGAGGTGTCCTGCCACAGGATGGGTTCGGTCCCTATCCTCTCCCCGGCCATGACGGCTGCCTCGCCGCCCAGGCCGGTCAACCGGGCCAGTTCCGATGGCGGCAGGTCCGCAAAACCCGTAAAGCGGTACCCCCGGGCCCTTTGAGAAGCCAGTTCCTCCAGGATGCTCGCCCGCGGCGCACCGGTGGTGATCACCTCTTCCGGCCCGTTACCGAAGTAGCCCGCCGGAATCACCATACCGGCGCCATTTTCGACAATAAACGGGTGCGTATTGCCCAGTTCCCTGCGCAGGGCCTCAATTTCCGGTCGGGTCTTGCTGGAGTTGAGCACGAGTGGCAGGTCCAGGTCCGCCAGGCGCCGGAGGGCTGGGCGGGCGGGCTGCCAGTCGTAGGTGTCATGGTCCAGCAGGGTGCCATCCAGGTCGCTGAAAAAGATCGGTCGGGGCTGGTCCATGCCTCTTATGCCCGTGTCAGATTGTGGTCTTCGTCCAGCTCCAGCAGGACATCCGCCCTGTCGGGCATCTCGTCCAGGCAGTGCCGGGTGATCCGCTCGTAGTGCATAATGAAGCGTTCCAGTTCCTGGTCGCCCATGATGCGTACTTCCGGTGCAGGCCGACCGCCATCCTCGCCCACTCGTGGTGCACTCAGGTATCGCTCGGCCAGCTTGCGCTCCTGTTCCGTGCGCCAGCGTGTCACCGCCTCCATGGAAGGGGCCTTGAGCATCACCAGCAGGTCCAGACGGTCAAAGAAGGCCTGGTACGGTCCCCGCAACTGATCGTTGACGTAGGTGCGCCAACCGCCGCCGCTATCCTCGTTCGCCTCCAGTGCATTCATGGGCCTGGCCAGCGCTGCTTCGGGCTCTGGAAGGGCGCCCAGACACCAGCCCTCCACCAGGATAATCTCGGGGCGGCCAATGAACAGCGGCCAGTTCTCTTCCGGTTCGCGGTCATCCAGGGCCTTGTTGAACGTCGGCATGGCGGTCCGCGACCCGGCATTCGCCGCCAGCAACCTATCCAGCACACTGTTGCCCAGCGTCAGGTCGTGGGTGCCGGGCACACCCCGGGTCATCAGCAGCGGATCCACCTCATCCGCCAGCTTTGCCCTCTGCTCACGGGTGCAGTAGATGTCATCCAGTGACAGGCTGGCCGTGGGACACTTGTAGCGGTAAGCCAGCAGAACCCGCAGGAAATCCGTCAGGGTGGACTTGCCGGTACCCTGCGCCCCATGGACCCCCACCACCAGGGGTGTGTCCGCATGCCTGCTGGCCTGATAAAGTGACAGAGCCAGGGGCTCGAGTACATCGTTCACCGTGCGCCGGTAGGCCGGTGGCAACTGGTGCTGGTTCATCAGGACTTCGAGGGCGTCATCGGTGTCGGTGTTCGGCATGGCGTTCACTCCAGCTCCTTGGTTCCACAGGGCCCGTGCAGGTTCCATACCACCGCCGTGCCCTGCCCCGGTACATCTACCTGATACCAGTATAGGAGCAGAACGGCCCCCGGCCAGAAGGTACCGTCGGCCAATCCCTTATGACTTCCTTTGACGGCATAAAGACCCGACCACGCTATCTGGAGTTACCGGACACCTTCTTCAGTCACGTCCGGCCAACGCCGTTGCGGGGCGATGTGCGACTGGTGCATTTCAACGAGGAACTGGCCCGGGAGATAGGTGTGTCCGTGGACGCACCAGAGGACTGGGTCGATATCGGGGCCGGCCGTGCCCTGCTGGAAGGCATGAACCCGGTCGCCATGAAGTACACCGGCCACCAGTTCGGTATGTACAATCCAGACCTGGGGGATGGCCGTGGGCTGCTGCTGTGGGAAACCGAAGGCCCGGACGGCCGTATCCGGGACTGGCACCTGAAGGGGGCCGGCCAGACGCCCTACTCCCGCTTCGGCGACGGCCGGGCCGTGCTGCGCTCCACCATCCGGGAGTACCTGTGTGGTGAAGCCATGCACCACCTGGGCATCCCCTCCACCCGGGGCCTGTTCCTGGTTTCCGCCACCGAACCGGTACGCCGGGAAACCATGGAAACCGCCGCCGCCCTGGTGAGGGTGGCGGACACCCATATCCGCTTCGGACACTTTGAGTACGCCGCCCATCACCTGGGCCCGGAGGCGGTCAGGACCCTGGCGGACCATACCATTCGTCACCATATCCCCGGCCTGGCGGCTTTACCGGAAACCCAACGCTATCCGGCCTTCTTCGCCGAGGTGGTCCGGCGTACCGCCCGCACCATTGCCCAGTGGCAGGGTGTGGGGTTCTGTCACGGGGTGATGAACTCCGACAACATGTCCATCATTGGTGATACCTTCGACTACGGCCCCTACGCCTTCCTGGACGATTTCGACGCCCGCTATATCTGCAACCACACCGACCAGGGTGGTCGCTATGCCTACAACCGGCAACCGGAAATCGGCTTCATCAACTGCCAGTTCCTGGCCCATGCACTGACACCGTTGCTGGACGAGGACGACCTGCGTCGGGGGATGCGGGAGTACGAGACCACCTATAACGAGACCTTCATCAATCTGATGCGCCGGAAGCTGGGGCTGGCCAAGCCTGACGAGAATGACATGAACCTGATCATGGATACCTACAGCATGCTCCATGAACACGGCATCGACTACACCCGCTTCTTCCGCGGCCTGTCGACTCTGCCATCACGGGGGCCCGACCCGGTCAGGGACCTGTTCGTGGACCGGACGGTTGCCGATGACTGGCTGGGGCGCTACCGCACCCGGGTGGCATCAGAACCGCAATCACCGGAAGAGCGGGAAGCAGCCATGTGCCAGGTCAACCCGAAGTACATCCTGCGGAACTATCTGGCCCAGAACGTCATTGACGCCGCTCAGGCTGGCGATGATGCTCCCCTGGCAGAGTTGCTGGAGGTACTCAGGCATCCCTACGACGAACAGCCAGAGTTCGAACACTACGCCACCCTGCCACCGGATTGGGGCAAGCACATGGATATCAGTTGCTCGTCCTGATCGCGATTACATCTAAGGGCTATGTGGTTATCACCAACCCTTCTCAGCCGTTCATTTAATAACCAGACAAACCCACTAGAATAGGAAATGCAATCATTTGGAAGTTGTCCCAACCGAGGAGGACAGGCCATGAAACGATTGTTCTATCTGGTGGATTCCATCGACAGTGTCGATGAGATCTCCGACGACGTGCATGCCAACGGCATCACCGACTGGCGCTTCCACATTATCAGCAAGGATGAGGCGGGGCTTTACCGGCACCACCTGCACACCGCCAGTGTGCTGGACCGTACCGACCTGCCTCGGTTCGTGGAGCGGGGCGTCCTGATCGGCGCTGTGGCCGGCGTCCTGGTGGTCGGAGTCCTGTCCCTGATCGTGGGGCTGAACTTTCCCATGGGTGCCTGGATCGCCCTCTTCGCCTTCGCGGTGGTCGCCGGCGGCTGGCTGGCCGGCTTTGGCGGCATCCAGAGCGAGAATTACCGCATCCGTCGTTTCCATGACGATATCGAGGCGGGAAAGTACCTGGTGATGGTGGACGTGCCGCACCAGGATGAAGAGGAGATGAAACGCCTGATGAGTGTTCGTCACCCGGAGGCTGTGCTCCAGGGCGAAGACAGCAGCTTCAACAATCCGTTTGCGGGGCTATCGCTGCACAGGAAGGCCAAGGTCCACTAGTAATCCGGTCTCCCTCTCACCCGGAAGGTGAGAGGGAGACCGGAACACATCAGTCTAATCACCCTCTCACCCTGGCGGGAAGGGAGGGTATATGCCCTACACCGCCTTCGCGGCGATGATTTTCTCTTGCCATTCCGCCGGGCCGGTCTGGTGGACCGAGCTGCCCCGGGAGTCCACGGCCACGGTCACGGGCATGTCCTCCACTTCGAACTCGTAGATGGCTTCCATGCCCAGTTCCGGGAAGGCCACCACCTCGGCGTTCTTGATGGCCTTGGAGACCAGGTAGGCGGAACCACCAACCGCCATCAGGTAGACCGCACCAAACTCGCGAATGGCGTCGATGGCCACCTGACCACGCTCCGCCTTGCCGATCATGCCGGTGAGGCCGGTCTTCTCCAGCATGGTGTGGGTGAACTTGTCCATGCGCGTGGCGGTGGTGGGACCAGCAGGACCAACCACTTCCTCACGTACCGGGTCCACCGGACCCACGTAGTAGATGAAGCGACCCTTCAGGTCCACCGGCAGTTCCTCACCCTTGCCGATCATGTCCACCATTTTCTTGTGGGCGGCATCACGACCGGTAAGCATCTTGCCGGACAGCAGCACGGTTTCGCCGGGCTGCCAGTCCTTCACATCTTCCGGAGTGACCGTATCCAGGTTCACCCGGCGCACGTTATCGCCCACTTCCCAGGTGATTTCCGGCCAGTCTTCGAGGCTCGGCGGGGTCTGCAGGGAGGGACCGGAGCCATCCAGCACGAAGTGCGCGTGACGGGTGGCGGCGCAGTTGGGAATGATGGCCACGGGCTTGTTGGCGGCGTGAGTCGGATAATCCTTCACTTTCACATCCAGCACCGTGGTCAGGCCGCCCAGGCCCTGGGCGCCAATGCCCAGGTCATTGACCTTGTCGAAAAGCTCCAGGCGCAGTTCCTCCGCCCGGTTGGAGGCGCCACGTTCCTTCAGGTCGTGGATATCGATGGGATCGAGCAGGGATTCCTTGGCCAGCTCCATGGCCTTCTCGGCGGTACCGCCAATGCCGATACCCAGCATGCCCGGCGGGCACCAGCCGGCGCCCATCTGGGGCACCATCTTCAGCACCCAGTCCACCACCGAGTCGGACGGGTTCAGCATGGCGAACTTGGACTTGGCTTCGGAACCACCGCCCTTGGCCGCCACGTGCACTTCAACGGTGTCGCCGGGCACCATCTTATAGTGAATGACGGCGGGGGTGTTGTCCTTGGTGTTGCTGCGCGCGCCATCCGGGTCAGCCAGTACCGATGCCCGCAGCACGTTGTCCGGATGGGTGTAGGCACGGCGCACGCCCTCGTTGATAACATCGTCCAGGGGCTGGTCGCACTCCAGCTTCACGTTCATGCCGATATTGACGAACACGGTGACGATACCGGTGTCCTGGCAGATGGGACGGTGACCCTGGGCGCACATGCGGGAGTTGATCAGGATCTGCGCCATGGCATCCTTGGCCGCCTGGGACTCTTCCCTCTGGTAGGCCTCGTGCACGGCCTGGATAAAGTCCTTGGGATGGTAGTAGGAGATGAACTGCAGCGCGTCCGCTACGCTCTCGATCAGGTCGTCCTGGCGGATTACGGTGGTCATAGGCGTCTCATCAGTTTTCGGGTTATTCGGTTGGAGGGCTGGTGGATGCCGCCGGGAGGCGACCGCCCCGCAAAAAACGGCGCCCAGTTTACCAGCAGGGTCGGATTTTATACAGACTGGCAGCGGACAGCGCCAACCTTTGCATCCCGTCGCCGTTATGGGGTTTAATCCCGGATCACGACGAAAGTCGTAGTCCCGGTGCCCATCAGAACAACGTAAAGGAGCCCTCGTGAGCGAACACATTTCCGTAGATATCCAGGACAAGATCCAGGTCCTCCGACTCAACCGCCCTGACCGCAAGAACGCCCTCAGCCAGGCCATGTACGCCGCCCTGGCGGACGCCATCCAGAACGCCGAGAACGACAGCAATATCCGCTGCACGCTGATCACTGGTAATGAGGAATGCTTTACGGCGGGCAACGACCTGTCTGACTTCGCTGCCGGCCCCGTGGGCGAGTTCGAATCTTCCCCGGTTGGGCGTTTCCTGTTCGGGCTGGCCTCGGCCGAGAAACCGGTGGTGGCGGCCGTCAATGGCCCCGCGGTGGGCATCGGCACCACCATGCTGCTGCACTGCGACCTGGTGTTCGCCGGCAATAACACCGCGTTCCAGATGCCTTTCGCCAACCTCGGGCTCTGTCCGGAAGGCGGCTCCAGCCTGCTGTTGCCCACCTGGCTCGGCCGGGTACGTGCGGCGGAACTGTTAATGCTGGGTGGCGTCTTCGATGCGCCCAAGGCCAGTGACATGGGGCTGATCAACCGGGTATGCGAACCGGCGGACACCGAGGCACAGGCCCTGCAGGCCTGCCGTCAACTGGCAGCCCAGCCGCCAGCGGCCGTCCGTGCCACCCGCCGCCTGCTCAACCGTAGCTGCGCGTCCGGGCTCCGTGACGCGATGCTGGCCGAAGGTGAGATGTTTGGTGAGCGCCTGAAGTCACCGGAAGCCGGCGAGGCCTTCAAAGCGTTCATGGAGAAGCGCAAGCCGGACTTTTCCTCGTTCTCCTGAGGTAACCGGACCAAAAGGCGCCGGTACCCATAACGTATAATACGTCACGGGTACCGGCGTCTTTTTTGCCTTGACCACACTGGCCTGTGATTCGGTTTCAGGAATTACCGGATGGCTTCTGCATCTGGCGAATCAGGCTGCTCAGGGTGTTTGCCAGGGCTTCAACCTGGTCCCGGTCGCTTCCCAGCCTCAGCAGGCGGGAACCGTCCCTGGGATCATAGATCCAGCAGGACTCGGTGGCATTCTCGCAACTCCATTCCACCAATGGACTGATGCCATAAACCGGCAGGATCAGCGTTGTGAGCTTGCGGACGCCATCCTCGCCATTGCGGCTTTCACGGAACTGGATCTCGCCATCGTGCACCGATGCGTGATAATGAACGTCCGGTTTGCTTCCTTCCCGGATCAGACGCGGATCCCGGCGCCAGCCGGCCCGATCGAAGATCCGGTTCATACGACCCACCAGCGCGGACCGGCTGACATCCCCGGAGGCGGCTGACTGCCCACTTCCCAGGGACTGCCCCGCAGGCGTGATCTCGGCCACCTGTTCCTGCCCGGCATCGCCGGCACTCGCCGAACCGGCCTGTCCGGACCGGTTCTGTTCGATATCGGTAATCAGCTTGAGCGATTCGGTGTAGTACTTGCCATCGGCACCGGTACCGGCGACATAGTTCTCCAGGGCCGACATGGCCTCATTGTAGTGTCCGGACTGGGCCATCACCTGCCCCCGGTAGTACAGGTACTCCGGCGGTTTCTCTCCTTCCAGCCGTTGCAGGCGGTTCAGGTATTCCGCCGCCTGGCCCCATTGCCCGGTCTCGACAGATTCTTCCACGGCCAGCATCAAGCGCTGAATTTCGTGTTCCGCCGGCAACGCCAGCGCAGTACCGGATATCATCAGGCCCGCCGCCAGGACCAGTCCCGCCAGTGGGCTGGCCTGCCTGGTACCTGAAGGCAACTTATTCCTTGAGTACATCATCGCTTTCCTCGTCTGTGCCTGCCTGTTCGGTGCTTCCGTCGGCGTCCAGCGGGAGCCCGTCGTCAACATCATTCTCTCCGCCGGCCTCCGCCTGGTCGGTGATGGTCCGCGGCAGCTCCTTCTTCACCCTCACCCCCAGCTCCACGAACTTGCTGGCCTGGGAGATCAGGTTGCCACGGCCACGGGTCAGGGTATTCATGGCGCCGTCATAGGTGGTCTGCACCGTCTGCAGTTGCCCGCCCATCTTTTCCATGGCCTCCACGAACACCCGCAGCTTGTCGTACACGGCGCTGGCACGATCGGCAATCTTGCGGGCATTCTGGCTCTGGCGTTCGTACCGCCAGATGTTCTCGATAGTCCGCAGTGTCGCCAAAAGTGTCGTTGGCGTCACTACGATAATCTTTTTCTCGAACGCTTCCGCGAACAGGTTCTCGTCATACTGGAATGCCGCCACGAATGCCGGTTCGATGGGCATGAACAGCAGGACGAAATCCGGTGAATGCAGCCCATGCAACTGGCTGTAGTCCTTCTCGCTGAGACCCCGGATATGCTGTCGCACGGCGTCTACATGGGCCCTCAGGTGGTTCTCCTTTTCCCCCTCATCTTCCTCCGTCACCCATTGCTGGTAGGCCACCAGCGACACCTTGGAATCGACGATCAGGTTACGGCGGTCCGGCAGGTGTACCACCACGTCCGGCCTCAGGAGTTGTCCGTCGGCGTCCCGGTAGCTGCCCTGGGTGTCGTACTCCACGCCCTTGCGCAGGCCGGATTTTTCCAGCACCCGCTCCAGGATCAGTTCACCCCAGTTGCCCTGGATCTTCTTGTCCCCCTTCAGGGCCCGGGTCAGGTTGGCCGCCTCTTCGGTGATCTGGCGGTTCAGGTCCTGCAGCGACTTGATCTCACTGCGCAGGGCCTGGCGGTCCTTGGTCTCGCTGGTATAGACGTCCTCCACCCGCTTGCGGAAGTCCTGTATCTGGTCCCGGAACGGATTGAGCAGGTTGTCCAGGCTGGTGCGGGTCTGCTGACTGAAGCGCTCGCTCTTCTGTTCAAAGATACGATTGGCGAGATTTTCAAATTCCTGCTTGAGGGCTTCCCGGTTGCGCTCCAGCAGTTCCAGCTTCTCGGTGGTGGACCTGCGTTCCTCCTCCAGGGTCACATCCCGCTCCCTCAGCGTCACCCGGACAGACTCCAGCTCCCGCGCCAGTTCTTCCCGGCGGCTTTGGAGCTGGTCCCTCTCCTGTGCGATCCCTTCGGCCCTGGAGTGTTCAGCCTGCTTTTCCGCTTCCAGGGTGGCTACACGCTGTTCCAGGGTGGACGCCTGGGTGCGCCAGTGTTCGTTGCGTTCGTCCAGCTCCCTGACGCGGGCCTCCAGGGAGTCGGCGTGGTCGGTAACCTGCTCCAGGCGCTGCTGCCGCAGTTCGTTTTCATGCCGGTGGGCAGCCAGCTCCCGCTCCAGCTCCTGGCACCGGGCCTGCCCGGCGGTCAACCGGCTGGCAAGTACCCGCCCCCAACCTAGCGATACAATGATCAGCACAATAAGTACAACACCGATTGCCAGCACAACGGGTTGATCGATAATCTGCTGCCACAACGGATTCAATGCGTCAGTCTCCCGCAGTCGTTTGATGGGTGTTCCGCCAGGCCGTTTCTCAAACCAGCCAGGCAGGGCACGACCGGTTTTCAGTAGGCTCGATTTATCAGTACTATACGCGAATTCTGGAGCGCTGTGGCTGAACGCCATCATCGGAAGCCGGCAGGCTCCCGGGACCGGACTTGTACGGGGCCCTTGGCGTCGTCAACGTGAAGTTACCGTAAACCCGAGCGAGGGACCGTTCATGTATAATCCGCGCGACCTGGACAGTCAGAGGGATCCCATGTTGTCGACATCCAAACCGCTTGCTGCGGCCCTTCTTGCCACGGTGGTGCTGCTTTCCGGCTGCGCCACCGACTCCGTTTCCGTCAAGCGTTATGAGATGCAGGGGTTGCAGGATGCCGTCGCCAGCCAACAGGCTGACCTGACCCACCTCAAGGTCACCGGTGACCGGCACTTTCAGGAGCTGAAAGAGCTCCAAGATGACACTACCCGCGAAATCATCGACACCATCCGGCAACAGGTCGAGCCCCCCACCTGCCCCCCTGTCCCCAAGCAGCGCATCTGCGCCGCCGAAGAATCCCGTGACACCGGCACCAGTGACCGGGTAAAAGGCAAGCTGGTGGTCGGCGAGGTGGAAAAGGCGTTCCTGGTCGGACCCAACTTCGTCTACGATGCGCGCATCGACAGCGGTGCCGAAACCTCGTCCATGGATGCACGGAATGTGCGCCGGTTCGAGCGTGATGGCCAGGAATGGGTCCGGTTCGATATCCCCGTTCCCGGCAAGGACGACGAACTGGAAACCCTTGAACGCAAGGTGGTGCGCAATGTCCGGATCATCCAGGCCAACGAGGAAGACTATGAGCGTCGGGCCGTGGTGGAGCTGCAGTTCCGAATCGGCGACCATGAGCAGAAGGCCGAATTTACCCTAAGCGACCGGGCACACCTCACCTATTCCCTGTTGATCGGACGCAATATCCTGCGGGATGTGATGCTGATTGACGTGGGCAAGGAGTACAGCACCGAGCTGCCCCGCTCCATCCTGACCAGCGCCATTCGCCGCGACTGAGGGCCCCGAGTTGAAACTGCACTCCCGCTATCCCTTCTACATCGCCATTTTCGTGCTCATCGCCGGAGGCATTGCCCTGGCGACGGCCCGACACGTTCAGTTGGGGATTCCCTGGCTGGCCGGGGAACAGCAGCCCGTGTGGATGGTGGAAGCCCGCATCGATTTCAAGGCCGTGGGCGAGGAAGTGCTGGTCAGCCTGAACGTGCCGGACAGTCCACCCGGTTTCCGCGTGCTATCGCAACAGGCGGCCTCCCCCGGCTACGGCTTCTCCCTGATTGAAGAATCCGGCGACCTGCGGGCCGAGTGGAGCATCCGCGAAGCGGAGGGCCCCCAGACCCTGTACTTCAACGTCCAGTTGACCCCGGATGAGTCCAGCCACGTCCCGCCATCCTCCGAAGCACCGGCCCCGGAAGCCGTGTTCTGGGAAGAGCCGGAAGCCACCGCAGTGGCCGAAGTGCTGGAGCGGGCCGCCGCCAAATCCGCCAGCCCGGAAAGCATGACCCGGGAACTGATCAAGCTGATGCAGTCCAGCGACCCGGACCAGAACATTGCCCTGCTGCTCAACAGCGACAACCATGTCACCCTGTTGCATCGCATGCTCAACCATGCCGGCATTCCCGCCCGGGTGGCGGATGGCCTCCAACTGGAGGATGCCCGGCGCCTGCAGCCCCTGCGCCCCTTCCTCCAGATACACAATGGCGAGCGCTGGCTGACCTTCCACCCGGAAACCGGACAGCAGGGTCTGCCCGACAATGTCCTGCTGTGGCGTCAGGATGCCTTGTCACTGCTGGATGTAATGGGCGGGGAGGACTCCCAGGTCAGCTTCTCCATGTTGCAACAGACCGTTCCTGCGCTTCAGCTGGCCACCCGTGAAGGTGGGCAGAACGGGCTGGGACTGGTCAGCCTGTACGAGCTGCCCATCGAGGAACAGGGCATGTTTCGCATGCTGCTGCTGTTGCCGTTGGGGGCCCTGGTGGTGGCCTTCATGCGCATTATTATCGGCGTCCGCACCTCCGGCACCTTCATGCCGGTGCTGATTGCCGTCGCCTTTGTGCAGACCTCCCTGGTTCCCGGCCTGGTGGCGTTCCTGTCGGTGGTTACCGTGGGTCTGTTGCTGCGGGGGTATCTGTCCAGCCTCAACCTGCTGTTGGTATCCCGGATCTCGGCCCTGATCATACTGGTCATCGCCATCACCACCGGCATCAGCATCATCGGCTACCAGATGGGCTTCAACACCGGCATGACGGTCACCTTCTTCCCCATGGTGATCCTGGCGTGGACCATTGAACGCATGTCCATCCTGTGGGAGGAAGACGGCGCCCGGGAGGTGCTGATACAGGGGTCCGGCAGCCTGTTTGTGGCGGTCCTGGCCTACCTGCTGATGGATGCCCCGCTGGCCCGTCACCTGACGTTCAACTTCCCCGAACTGCACCTGGCGACCTTCGGACTGGTGCTGCTGATGGGTCAGTACACCGGCTACAAGCTCAGTGAACTGAAACGGTTCCGACCAGTGAAGGAGTTCTCATGAGTTCCTGGATATCGCCCTTCCGGCTCCGCAAGGCCGGTATCCTGGGAATGAACGAACGCAACGTTTCCTATATCGCCCGATATAACGACCGCAGAGCCTATCCGCTGGTGGACGACAAGCTGAAAACCAAGCTGCTGGCGGAAGAGTTCGACATCAAGACGCCAAGATTGCGTCAGGTGGTGCGCCAGCAGCACGAAATCGGTCATTTCAGTGACATGGCGGTCGACCTGGAAGGTTTTGCCATCAAGCCATCCAAGGGGTCCGGCGGCAAGGGCATTACCGTTGTCCAGCGTCGGGAGGGCGAGCAGTACGTCAAGGCCTCGGGCGCACATCTGTCCCTGGAGTACCTCAAGCGCCACCTTAGCAACATCCTGGCCGGGCTCTACAGCCTGGGCGGTAAACCGGATGTCGCCATCGTGGAAGACCTGGTCCGCCCGACCGCGCTGCTATCGAAGTATTCCTACCAGGGCGTGCCGGATATCCGCATCGTGGTGTTCCAGGGTTACCCGGTGATGGCCATGGTACGGCTGTCCACCTCGGCGTCCGATGGCAAGGCCAACCTCCATCAGGGCGCTGTCGGGGTCGGACTGGATATTGGCACAGGGCAGGCGCTCAATGCCGTCCAGTTCAACCGGAAAACCCTGCTTCACCCGGACACCGGCCTGCCCATGAGCGAGATCCAGATCGACGACTGGGACACCATGCTGATCATGGCCGCCCGCTGTTACGAGGCCACCGGCCTTGGCTACATTGGCGTGGACCTGGTGCTGGACGAGACCGAAGGCCCCTTGCTGCTGGAACTCAATGCCCGCCCGGGCCTGACCATCCAGATGGCCAACGGCAAGGGGTTGCTGCCACGCCTGCAGAATATCGAATCCCTGAAACGCCCCCACTTTACCCCGGAGAAACGGGCCGCCTACGCCATGACCACCTTTGGCGCCTGAGTCTGCCGCACTATTACGACAGTCCACGGATTTACACCACCTTCCCGGGTAACCTGACCAGTCGTTCCTGGCCTTCTGCCATACTTCAGGCACAAAAAAACCGGAGCCGAAGCTCCGGTTTTTCTGTTAATGGCAAGTGCCGCTACAGCTTGCCTTCCGCCAGCAACAGCTTGCGCTCGTGACTGAGGCCCTTGAACAGCCCCCAGCACATCACCAGCAGGATAGCGGTAAACGGCAAGCCGGCACTGATGGCCGTGGCCTGGATGGCGCCAAGGGCATCGGCACCACCACCGAAGATCAGCGCGGCGGCAATGGCGCCCTCCATCACTACCCAGAACACACGCTGGGCAGTCGGCGCATCGGTCTTGCCACCGGCCGTGATGCTGTCGATCACCAGGGAGCCGGAATCCGATGAGGTCACGAAGAAGACCAATACCAGCACGATACCAATGAACGAGATGATGCCGGTCATGGGCAGATTCTCGAACATCTGGAACATCGCCAGAGACACATCGGTCAGACCGTCCTCAGCCAGCACGCCAACGCCACCCTGGATCTGCTCCAGCGCGGTACCGCCAAAGCCGCTCATCCAGACAACGGTAATCAGAGTCGGAATAATCAGCACGGCGGTGATGAATTCGCGAACCGTACGGCCACTGGATACACGCGCGATGAACATACCCACGAACGGTGACCAGGAAATCCACCAGGCCCAGTAGAACACGGTCCAGCCATGGAACCAGGTTTCATCCTCGCGCCCGAACGGATTACTCAGAGGCAGCGCCTGGGTCACATAGGTGGACGACGTAATCCACAGGTACTCGATAATGGCCATGGTGGGACCAGCGAAAATGATAAAGAACAGCAGGATCGCCGCCAGAATCATGTTCAGGTTACTGAGAATCTTGACGCCGCCATCCAGGCCACGCAGCACCGAGATCAGCGCCACACAGGTAACCCCGGTGATAATCGCCATCTGCACGTTGATACTGGCGGACGTTCCGAACAGGTAGTCCAGACCGGACGCTGCCTGCTGGGCGCCAAAACCGAGGGAGGTCGCCAGACCGAAGATGGTGGCCAGTACCGCCAGGATATCGATGATATGACCCGGCCAGCCCCATACACGATCACGCAGCAGCGGGAAGAACGCAGACCGGATGGTCAGCGGCATGCCCTTGTTGAAGGCAAAAAACGCCAGTGACAGCGCGACCACCGCATAAACCGCCCAGGGGTGCAGGCCCCAATGGTACATGGTACCGCCCATGGCCATGCGAGCCCCTTCCGGGGTATTCGGCTCCGCGTTAAGCGGTGTGCCATACCAGTCGGTGTAATAGGCCACCGGCTCGGCCACGGCCCAGAACATCAGGCCGATACCCATACCGGCGGCAAACAGCATGGCGAACCATGACATGGTTGAGAACTCGGGCTTGGCATCCGGTCCGCCCAGTCGGATCTTGCCCACCGGCATGAAGATCAGGGCGATACAGAACACCACGAAGATGTTCGCACTGATTATGAAGAACCAGTCGAAGTTATTGATAATCGCCAGTTTCGTCCCGTCCAGCACCTCTTTGGCCTGAGCGGGAAACATAAGCGTGCCCACCACGAATACGACCACCAGGATCGCTGTGATGGGAAACACCGGAGCATGAATGTCCAGGCCAAACTTGTTGATGTTGTCCTGGCCTGCCACGTAGTCGGTCTGGTACTCGTCTTTGACAACCTCGCCCACTGTGGAGCCTCCCATAGACTGTGACTTTGTAGATTTGCCGGGACCGGGCGGCCCCAAAGCGTTACGACGGCGTAATTTTATTGTTTTGAACTCTAAGAATCAAAGAACTGCGATAATTCAGGCCTCTATACCGCTATCGCGCTCCATGGCCCGTCCTGTCACGCCATGATGGGCGCCGGGACGCAGTGACGTTTTTAAGCATAGTACAAGGTTGGGGAATCATCCTTTTACGCCTTACAAACCTGTATCACCAAACAGGGGATCCTTAGCCGCCCGATCCCCGTCTAGTGAATCTTGGTTTCCCTGAGCTTGATAACGAACTCCGGCGGATCGAAGCTGTCGGACCTCGCCAGCTCCCAGTACTTGCTGAATACACCGTGCTGCAGCTCACCACCGTTGACCAGGACGCCGGGCTCCAGAAACGGATACAGGTCCATATACGAGTGCACCGTGGTCTTGCTCACCCGCCTGACAATATGCTCCGGCCCCAGCTCCGAGGGGTGTCTCAACCCTGCAGCCCCCAGCAGGTTGGCCAGGGCATTCATGGTATTGCGGTGGAAATTGGCCACCCGAACGCTCTTGTCGGCCACATCCAGCTTGCCGCCCCTGAGGGCGTCCTGGGTGGCGACACCACTGGGACAGCGCCCGGTGTGGCAGTTCAGCGCCTGGATACAGCCCAGGGCGAACATATAGCCCCTTGCCGCGTTGCACCAGTCCGCCCCCAGCGCCAGTATCCGGGCAATATTGAAGGCAGAGGTGATCTTGCCGGCGGCGCCAATGGCAATATGCTCCCGAAGGTTGGCCCCCACCAGGGAGTTATGGACCAGCAGCAGCGCCTCAATCAACGGCATGCCCAGGCGATTGATGAATTCCAGCGGGGCGGCCCCGGTACCACCCTCTCCGCCATCCACCACGATAAAGTCCGGATGCCGACCGGTTGCCAGCATGGCCTTGACGATGGCAAACCATTCCCATGGATGCCCGATGGCGAGTTTGAAGCCCACCGGCTTGCCCCCGGACAGATCCCGCAGCCGGTCGACGAACTCCAGCAATTCCACCGGTGTCGAGAACGCGGAATGGGCCGGTGGCGACACCACATCCTCGCCAACCGGCACCCCCCTGGCCTTTGCGATTTCCGCCGTCACCTTGGCGCCGGGCAATATCCCGCCGTGGCCCGGTTTGGCACCCTGGGACAACTTGATCTCAATCATCTTCACCTGATCCAGGGTGGCATTCTGCACGAATTTTTCTTCACTGAAGGTGCCATCGTCATTCCGGCACCCGAAGTAACCAGAGCCGATTTCCCATACCAGGTCACCACCGGGCTCCCGATGGTACCGGGAAATGGAGCCTTCCCCGGTATCGTGATAGAAGCCGCCCATCTGCGCGCCTTTGTTGAGGGACAGAATCGCATTGGCAGACAGGGAACCAAAACTCATGGCGGAAATATTGAACACACTGGCGCTGTACGGCTTCTTGCAGCGCGCCCCGACAGTGATGCGAAAATCGGAATCCTGGATAGCCACAGGCCGGATCGAGTGGTCCATCCACTCGAACCCCTCCCCCGCCATATCCAGCTGCGAGCCGAAGGGGCGCTTGTCCAGCACATCCTTGGCACGTTGATAGACAAGGGCTCGCTGTTCCCGGGAGAAGGGTCTTTCTTCGGTGTCCGACTGGATAAAGTACTGGCGAATCTCAGGCCCGATGGATTCCAGAAAATAGCGGAAATGAGCCAGGATCGGATAGTTGCGGCTGACCGTGCGCCGACGCTGCACCAGGTCCCAGACCCCCACTATCACCAGCGCCAGGAATACCAGCGCCAGCACCAGCAACTCCGGCAACCAGAAGGCCAGGGGCAAGGTAAACAACAACCCGACAATACTCAGGACAAAGACGCCATAGCGCAACGGCATGGACCAGTGTGCAATTTTCAAGAACCGCCTCCGAATCAGCCCCAGGAAAATCTTTTATAATCATGGGATTCTACAGGTCACTACGCAAATGTCATGGCCACGGACCAGACTGGCAGGATTTCCGCACAATGCCTCCACAGAGTGTTTATTTTTCCAAACGGCTAGTGTAGACTTCGCTCCCGCTAAGCCAGTGAGGGAAACCAACCTGGCCCGGAAGCCACGGGAGCCCGGCTCCTGAACACGGTTTTCGGATGCAATTCGGGGCGTAGCGCAGCTTGGTAGCGCATCTGCATGGGGTGCAGAGGGTCGCAGGTTCAAATCCTGCCGTCCCGACCAACATAAAGGCCGTCATTTCAATACGTTGATGACGGCCTTTTTTATGCCTGGCACATTTCTGGCACACTTTTCTTTGCTTGCCCCTAGCCCAGATAAGGCATGACATTGGCCGACATCCGGTCAATGTACTCAGCCTTCTCACCAACTGGCGCCACATAATGCATTGCGCCGCAGGCAGCATCAATGCCGACCAGGTGGGCGATGACCCAACTTGCGAGATACTGAGAGGCCAAGCAGCCACCTGATGTGGCGATATTTCCCTTGGCAAAGAAAGGTTGATCAAGCACTTCAACTCCAGCGTCCTGCAACCAGGGTTTGGTCGTCAAATCAGTGCAGACTGGCATGGCTTCCAACAACCCGAGTGCCGACAAAACCAGGCTACCAGAGCACTGGGCACCAACCAGTTGTCGCTCAGGATCCAGCTTGAATTGAGACATCAGGTTTGTGTCCGCCACCACTTCCCTGGTCTTGAGACCACTACCGACCAGTACCGCGTCCGCCTCGCCCACGTCGACGAGGGATGCCTGTGCTTCAACTGACACACCATTCATTGACACAACACGGGCTGTTGGAGATGCAATAGAGACTCGCCAATCCGGCCTTTTAACGCGATTGAGAATGCCAAACGCAATCAACGAGTCGAGTTCGTTGAAACCATCAAATGTCAGTATGACTGTGTGCATGGGGTACTGCCTCCATTTCGGGTTGCATGAAGCCACGCATCGTAGGCAGCATATGCAGTACAATCAAATTATTGTAATGGATACAATCCAGCATGCCCCGAGCTCGCTATAGGCAGGTCGTCGACACGTTTGTCACAAGAATCCGTTCCGGGGAGCTGCGTCCGGGCGATCGTTTACCAACTCACCGCCAACTTGCCAGCGAACATCGACTGGCCTTGGCTACCGCTTCGCGAGCGTACGCAGAACTCGAAGCTATGGGTTTGGTGAGTGGTGAAACCGGACGTGGCACTTTTGTTCGGGAGATCTCGCTACCACCAGGCCTCGGCGTCGACCAACAAGCGGCCGCCAATGACATAGTCGATCTCAACTTCAACTACCCATCGTTACCAGAGCAGGCGGAACTGTTACGTACGGCGCTACGGCAACTATCGACGTCAGGAGACCTGGACGCCTTCCTACGCTACCAGCCCCATGCTGGACGAATGCATGAGAGAGAGATCGTAGCAGCCCACCTGATCGACCGGGGCCTCCATGTGGATCCCTGCAATCTTCTGCTCGTCGACGGGGCCCAGCATGGTCTGACGACGACAATGATGTCATTACTTAAGACCGGCGATGTCGTGGCCACCGATGCCCTGACCTACCCGGGAATGAAGGTGCTTGCCGACAGTCTTGGTCTGGAGCTGGCAGCCGTTCCTACCCTTGGCTCAGGGCCAGATCTGGAAGCGTTGGAGAGGCTTTGCCAGCGGCGGCGGGTCCAAGCGATTTATACCCAGCCCACTGTGCATAACCCACTCGGGTGGGTGATGGACATTGAGCAGCGGAACGCGTTGGTCGAACTGGCCAGACGACACAACTTGATCCTTATCGAGGATGCCCCATACGCTTTCCTTGAGCCCCATTCACCACCGCCAATAGCCGCGCTGGCACCAGAACGAACCGTCTATGTTTCAGGCTTTTCAAAAAGCGTTGCGACTGGACTGCGCGTCGGTTTCGTGACAGCTCCTGGAGAGTGGATCCCGCGGATTGAACGGGCCATTCGCGCGACAACCTGGAATACGCCAGGCGTTATGACTGCGATTGCCTGTGGGTGGGTTGAGGACGGGACCGTCAATCGACTCGAAGCGGCCAAAAGAAAGGATGCGGCAGCAAGACAGGTGGTCGCATTAGAGACACTTCAGGGAATGGACGTTATCTCGCACCCAGCGTCATACTTCCTTTGGCTTCCGCTGCTGGAGGAAGTCCGAGCCGACCGGGTGGTGCGTGAGCTTCTCGATCATGGCATTCTGGTTTCAACGGCCGCCCCCTTCGCCACGTCGGCCCAGCCCCCACAAGCAATTCGCATCGCGCTTGGTTCGGTCGAACTGAATATTCTACGACGTTCGCTGGCGACCATTCGGCAAATCGTTGAATACCATGCCTTTGGATGACTCACAGCCGTAGCGTTGCAGAGGAAGAAAGGTCTGGGCGTAGCGGCTAACGATGTCCACCAGCCCCCTGCCACTGCTGGCATCCAGCGCAGGGCTCTGGGCGGCCTTGCGCACCAGGGTCAAAGCCGCTTCCAGTTCCTGGGCGTTTTCTTCAAAGCGCTGGCGGTTGAGCGTCCAGCCTCGGGTCAGGTGTTCACGTAGAACACGGGTAGCCCATATTCGGAACTGAGTTGCACGGGCAGAACTGATTCGATAGCCCACGGAAATCACCGCATCCAGACTGTAATGCTTCCGCTTATGTTTGACCTCTCAACCAGCTGCTGATCGCTCCACCGCAACCGCATCCGTAGACGGCAGCATCAGCGCCAACCCCGCCGCCAAGGCCACAAATCCGGCAGACACCCACAGGCAGGCCTCCAGACCATAAGCCTGATAGACCCAGCCGGAAAGTACCGTTCCTGCCAGGCGGCCGGCCGCATTCGACATATAGTAGAAGCCGACGTCCAGCGACACACCATCGCCCCGGGCGTAACGGACGATCAGGTAGCTATGCAGTGATGAGTTGATGGCGAACAGCACGCCAAACAGTAGCAACCCGCCGATGACCACCACCCGCGGTGACCAGTCCGCCATCAGGCCCACGGCAATAGCAACCGGCACCAGCGCCAGGAGGGAGGCCCAGGCAAAGGCGGCCTGGCGGCCCTCGCCGTGCCCCGTGATTCGGGGGGCGACGGTCTGGATGAAGCCATAGCCGATAACCCAACTGGCCATAAAGCCGCCTACCTTCCAGAAATCCCAGCCGAATACGGTGTGCAGGTACACCGGTAGTGCCACCACAAACCAGACATCCCGGGCACCAAACAGGAACAGCCGCGCTGCGGACAGTACGTTGATAGCCCGACTCTTGGAGAAGATATCGGTGAATTTCGGCCTGGCCTTGCTCCGCCCCAGATCCTGGCCCAGCAGGACGAGGCTGGACAGCCAGATCACCACCAGCGCTGCCGCCATGATGAGGACCGCTCCCCGGAAACCCACCGCCATCAGCAGCACGCCCCCCAGGAAGAAGCCGACACCCTTCAGGGTATTCTTGGAGCCGGTGAGGATCGCCACCCACTGGTACAGCCTGCCCTGCTGCTCATGGGGCACCAGCAACTTGATGCCACTCTTGGCGGACATCTTGTTCAGGTCCTTGGCGATGCCGGACAGGGCCTGGGCGGCCATCACCCAGGGCACGGTGAGTGCGGCGGCCGGAACCGCCAGCATACCCAGCGCCACAATCTGCAGGAACAGACCCAGATTCATGGTGCGGTTGAGACCCATGCGGGCCCCCAGGTAACCGCCCACCAGATTGGTCACCACCCCGAAGAACTCGTAGAAGATAAACAGCAGGGCGATTTCCAGGGGCGAGTAGCCCAACTGGTGGAAATGCAGCACCACCAGCATCCGCAAGGCACCATCCGTCAGCGTAAAGGCCCAGTAGTTGCCAGTAATCACCAGGTACTGTCGGACAGCGGCATCCATATCAGGCGCTGCCCACCTTGCGAACCAGCTCTGCGGTACGGTTGGCGTATCCCCATTCGTTGTCATACCAGGCGTACAGTTTCACCTGGGTGCCGTTAACCACCATGGTGGACAGGGCATCAACAATGGACGACCGGGGGTCTGTCTTGTAGTCGATGGACACCAGCGGGCGTTCCTCGTAGCCGAGGATACCTTTGAGCTCCCCTTCCGCGGCCTCCCTGAGCAGCCGGTTGACCTCATCCCGATCCGTCGCCCGCTCCACCTCGAACACACAGTCCGTGAGCGAGGCATTGGTCAGCGGCACCCGCACGGCATGGCCATCCAGGCGCCCTTTCAACTCCGGGAAGATCTCGATGATTGCGGTGGCAGAGCCCGTGGTGGTGGGAATCAGCGAGCTGCCGCAGGCCCGGGCCCGCCGCAGGTCCTTATGGGGCGCGTCAAGAATGGTCTGGGTGTTGGTCAGGCTGTGGATGGTAGTGATGGAGCCATGGCGGATACCCAGTTGCTCATGGATCACCTTGACCACCGGCGCCAGGCAGTTGGTGGTGCAGGATGCGGCGGTGACAATCCGGTCCGTCGCCGGGTCGAACACATCATCGTTTACGCCCAGGACAATGTTCCTGACCCCCTTTTCCTTGACCGGCGCAGAGACCACCACTCGCCCTACCCCCTGGTCCAGGTAGGCCTGCAGTTTGTCGAGCGTCTTCATGGCGCCGCTGGACTCGATCACCACATCACAGCCGGACCAGTCGGTCTCGCCGATAGTCCGGCTATGGGTGACTGTTACCCGTTTGCCGTCGATCACCATATCGCCGCCGTCCGCGGTGGCATCACGATCCCAGCGACCATGGACGCTGTCGAACATCAGCAGATGCGCCAGGCTTTCCACATCCGCCCCGGGGTCGTTGACCGTCACGAATTCCAGCTCCGGCCATTCCCAGGCTGCACGTAACGCCAGGCGACCGATGCGGCCAAATCCGTTGATACCGACCTTGATCTTGCTCATGGTGTACTCCTTGATTCAGGTTGCGGCCGATGCCGCCGGAAACCAGTGTCTCGTGCGATTCGCAAAGGCAACCAGCGACAGCATGACCGGCACCTCCACCAGCACCCCAACCACCGTGGCCAGCGCCGCCCCTGACGTCAGCCCGAACAGGCTGATAGCCACCGCAACTGCCAGTTCAAAGAAGTTCGAGGTGCCAATCAGCCCTGCCGGGGCCGCCACGTTGTGGGGCAGCCGCATTTTCCGGGCAGCCAAGTATGCAATGAAAAAGATGCCGTAACTCTGGATTAGCAGTGGAATGGCAATTAATCCAATGGCAAGAGGATTGTCCAGGATACGATCCGCCTGCAGGCCGAACAGCAGGGTTACGGTTGCCAGCAGCCCAAGAACCGTGGTCGGCTTGCTGTGGGCCAGCCAGGTGTCCAGCCGCTGCTCACCACGGCGCAGGAGATAGCGCCGGGTAACTATGCCGGCGATCAGGGGCGCCACCACGTACAGCAAAACGGAGAGCAACAGGGTCTGCCAGGGCACGGTGATGGACGATAGCCCCAGCAGGAAGGCGGCGATGGGGGCAAAGGCGAAGATCATGATGAAATCGTTCACCGACACCTGTACCAGCGTGTACCCGGAATCTCCCCGGGTCAGGTGACTCCAGATGAACACCATGGCCGTACAGGGGGCCACGCCCAGCAGGATCATGCCGGCGATATACTCGTTGGCCGTGGCCGGATCCACCAGGCCGGCAAAGAAGACCCGGAAGAACAACCAGCCCAGCGCCGCCATGGTAAAGGGCTTGACCAGCCAGTTGATCACCAGCGTCAGGAACAACCCCTGAGGCCTGCGACCCACATTGCGGATGGCGGTAAAATCCACCTGCACCATCATCGGGTAGATCATGGCCCAGATGAACACCGCCACCACCAGGTTGACATGGGCGTAGGTGAATCCCGCCAGCACCTCGAACAGACCCGGCATAAAGGTGCCGGACACAATACCAAGGACAATGGCCAGCGCCACCCAGAGACTGAGATAACGTTCGAAAACCCCCATCAGGCACAATCCGCCTTGACGGGACGATCCGGCATGGCCGCCAGTCGTTTCATTTCCTCGTCGATTCGCCCGCCATTGGCCTCGGCGGCTTCACCGATCATCCGTTCCACCCACCGAGGCAAGCGGCTGTGTAATTGATAGTAGATCCACTGCCCCCGGCGCTCGCCTTCCAGAAGACCGGCATCACGGAGAATGGCAAGGTGCCGGCTGACCTTGGGTTGGGGTGCGTCCAGTGCCGCCGTCAGCTCACAGACACACAGCTCCTGGTGCGCCCTGATCAACAGGATCATCGACAGCCGACTCTCATCCCCCAGTGCCTTGAAGACCGTCACCGGATCATAGCCGGGCGATTGCCCCCCTGTCTCCTTCTGGTGAACGGTGACAAACAGGGCGAGCCGTTCACGCAGCTCCCCCAGCGTGAGGGCGAAGGTGGAGTAGCGCCCGGACGGCGACGGATCAGCGAAATCCCAGGCAATCTGCTGGGCGGAGGGGCAGACGGTGCCACATTCCTTTTCGGCGCGTTCGCACAGGGTGATGACGTAGTCCCATTTATCGCCCTGCACCTCGGACAGTGGCTTGCTTCTGAGCCCATCCGTGGGTATCCCCGCCTCCTGCAGTACCCGCAGGGCCATGGGGTGCGGCGAATCGGGATGGGTACCAGCGCTGGCCACCTCGAAAGCGTCACCGGCCAGGTCTCTCAGTAAGGCCTCTGCCATCAGGGATCGGGCGCTGTTGGCAGTACAGACGAAAAGGATTCGGCGTTGCATTGGGCTCACCAGATATACGGAACATGATATATTTGAAATTCAGTATATATAGGCGAAACCAGCTACTCAAGATGAAATTATGGAGGATTTTCAAACCAATCCTGAGGAGGGAGGACTCAAAGCATTCGATTTATCGAATATTCAAATATACGAAAGATCAATTGACCAGCCATCCATGGCGCGATGCGCACGGTCGATGGCCCGACACGCGCACGAACAGGAGCGCTAAAACAGTCAGGCGGATTTTGTCCTGGCCTGCTTGACGACATCGTAGGCGTGACTGATCTCCCGGGTCCGTTCCTCGGCCATTTCCCGCATACTCTCGGGCAAGCCGCGACCAGCCAGTTTGTCCGGGTGATTCTCGCTCATCAGTTTGCGATAGGCGCGCTTGAGTTCAGCGTCGCCGACAGAGGGACTGACACCCAGGGTCTTGTAGGCATCGTCAATCTGCTGTGCAGTGGAATAATTACCAGCCCCGGATGCACCCGCCCGGGCCCCCCTCAGGGTTGCTTCAAGCTGCTCCACCATACTGTCCGGCAGGCCCAGGCCGCGGGCGATACGCACCAGCATCTCGTGCTCTGCCGGATGAACCTCACCGTCGGCGGACACCGCCGATACCTGCACCTGCAGGAACATCTGCAGCAGGGCGGGCTGACCACCGCAAACCTGGCGAAACCTCTGCAGCTCAGCGTCCAGATCGAAATCCGCCGACTTGCCCCGGTTGAAGGCGGCCTTGGCCGTCTCCCGCTGGGTTGCATTGAGGTGGAAACGGTCGAACATGGCCTCCGCCATCTGGATCTCGTTGCGGGTGACCACACCATCAGCCTTGCTCACCGCCCCCATTACGGCAAATACCGACTCCACGAAACCGGACTGGAGGTCCCGCAGACGGCCCACCAGCTTGCTCTTCAGGCGATTGAACAGGAACGCCCCGACAGCCCCCCCGATGATCAGGCCCGGAAACTTTCCAAAGGCGTATCCAATGGCAGCACCCAACAGAATGGCAAACAGCATGCTTTTCATCCCTTCGTGTAAGTTTTTCGCACTATACCGATTTTTTCACCGATTCTCCCGGCCCCACCCAGGCTGGCAGAGATCGACCGGAAGGCTTCACACCGGGGTACCAGGGCGATACCATTCAGCTTTCTTCCTCCTGACAGGGCCTGCATGACACTCCTGATTCTCTTTGCCGTTCTCTCTATCGGCTTTTCATTCCTGTGTTCAATTCTCGAGGCTGCACTGCTATCCATCACCCCGAGCTATATAGCGTCCCTGGGGAAGGACCATCCCACCCTGTTTGTCCGCCTGCGTAAACTCAAGGACGAAATCGACGATCCGCTGTCGGCCATCCTGACCCTGAACACCATCGCCCATACCGTGGGCGCCACCGGCGTAGGGGCCCAGGTCACCGTGGTGTTTGGTGAGGCCTGGCTGGGCGCCGCCTCCGCCGCCATGACCCTGGCCATCCTCATACTATCGGAAATCATTCCCAAGACCATCGGCGCCAAGTACTGGCGGACGATTGCACCGGCGCTGCCTTCCATTCTCGGCTTCATGATGAAGGCCCTACTGCCATTTGTCTGGCTGTCCAAGCAGGTGACCCGCCGCCTCACCTCCACGGAGGAAGAAACCGATGTGCGGGGTGAAATCAGCGCCCTGGCGGAAATCGGCCGGGACCAGCAGGCGCTGGATGAAGACGAGAGACGGATCATCCAGAACGTGCTGCGCTTCCACGAGATCAAGGTCAGCGCTGTCATGACGCCGCGCACGGTGTGCAAGACAATAACTCCGGACACCACCCTCGATGAGTTCCTGCATAAAGTTCGCAACACGCCCTTCTCTCGCTTCCCCGTTCTAGACGAAGACTGGGAGGCCCTGGGCTATATCCACAAGGCTGACCTGATCACCCTGGACGAGAACACCCCATTGATGGATAACCTGCGCCAGGTCATGCGGGTCAAGGCCAACACCAACATAGAGTACCTGTTCTCCGAAATGCTCAGGGAACGCCAGCACATGGCCGTGGTCTACGACGAACTGGGCACCTGGCTGGGTATTGTTACGCTGGAGGACCTGCTGGAAACCCTGCTGGGCACCGAGATCATGGATGAGACCGACAATGTCTCCAACCTGCGCCGTTACGCCAAGCAACGCTGGAGCCGCAAGCTCCGCCAGCGGGGGCAGTAGCGCCACCGGATCACCGGGGGGGGGCAGCGGACGAACGGGACCGTTCGCCATCGGGATAGTCATTAATCGAGAAAGTTGTTAATCGGGGAGAGTCCGCCCGACAGGCGATACAGCCACCTGCCGGGCGTAGGTCGGCGGGTCAGAGACGCGAGCTGAAGCCTTCCAGCCCTTCGGTGTGTTTGTTGAAGATAGCCATGTACTCCTCACTGTCCGGGTCCGGCACAATCCTTTGGTCCCGGGCCTCAGCGAGGGCCGCTTCTCGGGCGCTGATCCACCGGTCCATCTTCTCGATGGCTTCCTGGTTGGCAGCTTCGTCCTCCTCGGTCCACTCCCCGATTTCCTTCAGGTACCGCACGGTGCCTTCATGTACCGGGATGGACGACCGATCCAGGAACGTCCTGAACACGTCCATGCTCATGCGGGTCGCCAGGCCATGGGTGCCCTTGTAGTCGTCATAGGACTGGTGGAACCATTTGGCCATGGCATAGGCGAAATCGTCATCGGCATCGGCGGGAACCGCGTAGACAAAGTTGGACGTCAGACCACCCACCCCCTTGGCCGAGGACACACCGAAGTTGATGGTGGTGGGAATGGACATGGGTGAGTGCTCCAGAAAACGAGCCCAGCTTTCCTTGTTGTCGACGTCCATCTCCAGCCAACGGATGCCACCCGGAGCGCCTTCCATCTCCGACAGCACGGAACTGATCGGTGAGCACCAGGCAACGTCCGCCTTACCCTCAACAACGGAACGGCAATTCTCTACGTAGCTGCTGGCCGGGACATACTCGAACGTCTCCCCCGCCTCCGACTCGGAGAGCCCGAGGTAGGAAGGCATAGCCTTGCGCACGGTCGTTGTCATGGGCGGCGAAAAGGCCCCCTGGGCAACCCGGATACCATCGGCTTCCAGATCCTCAATGGTGTTCAGGTCCGAATCACCGGATACCACAAAGCCCCATGGGGTGTCGTTGTGGTGCCAAACCAGGCGCTGCGCGACCGGCTTGGTGGCGGCATAGGCATCAATCCCCTGGATCTGGAAACGCATCTCGGCGGCGGAGACCGAGCTCATGGTCATGTCCCGCCGATCCGTCAGGCGCTTGTAACGTTGTGTCTCACTGTCTTCCGGCACGATTCGGGCAGCCGAATCAGTCTGCTCCTGGAAGATCGCAGCCCACCCGTTGGTGGAGGCAAAGCTGCCGGTCTGGGTGCCGGGGGTGCCGATCACCAGCAATCGGGGCAAGGCGTCATTGTCGGCATGGGCAACACCCACCGACCCAAGGGCTACCGCGAAGGAAAGCAGGGCAGGCTGCAAGAAACGGGATCGCATTATGTTATCTCCAAGTCCTATTGTTGTTTTTGATGTCATTGTGCGGTGACGGACAATCGCCCACCATCCTGACAACTGTCAGATTAGCCCCCAATGGATGATTAATCAAAGAACGGTTCAATCAGGCTGGCCTGCACATCTGATGGTCGTGCCGGCGCTGCGAACTAAAGCGGGAACTCATCCGGTTTTTCATTTCAATCAGGTAGGTTTACACTAAACTGACAAATGTCAGGATATTGATGCCACTATGCAGAATAACAACACCCCGACCGAATCAACCTCCCCGGAACTTGCCGAAGCAAGCATGACCGGCATCCAGAACACCACCCTGGTTGAACAGCGCCGGGACCAGATCTGCGAAGCCGCGCTGGAGCTGTTTCTGCAGAAGGGGTTTGCCTCCACCACCATCCGCGATATCTGCGCGCGCTCCGGCGTCAACCAGGCCAGTATCTATGACTATATCGCCAACAAGAACGACATCCTGCGCCGACTTCTGAACAAGATGTGGTTCCGCTCCGGAGCCCCGAACCTGTACGACCTGCTGGAAGAGCATCCGGACAGACCCCTCAAGGAGAATGTTGCCATCTACCTGAAGGAGGTCTGGGCCAAGAAGCGCAAAGGCACCCTGCTGGCCTACAGAACCGTTCCTCACCTGACAAAACCTGACCGCAAGGCCATGCGTGAACGGGATGCAAGGGTGATTGGGGAACTGGCCGGTCAAATACGGCACCTGACGGAATTGCCGGACGATGATCCGAGGGCCCAGGTGGTTGCCAACCTGGTTATCTTCCTGGGTGGCTTTGGCCCCCTCAGGGACTGGCTGCACACGGATCTGGACAGCGACCTGGTGGCGGACACCGTTGCCACCGCCATTGTGGCGATGATCGAAAGCCTGACCAGCCATCCATCCACGGGAGCGGCTCAGCCCACCACAGACAGCGAATGAGCGAGTGCCGGCGCCTGAAGAACTGGCGCCGGCACCCACCTCGTCAGGCCATGGCCGGCTGCGCCTTGTTATACCGCCAGATGTAGCCCACCAGCAATACCGCCAGGGCACCGCTGATCATGGTCGTCCAGAAGCCGGGGAAACTGAAGGCGAAGCCCACCGCCAGCAGAGGCAGCCTCACCATGGACGGTACCCGGCCAACGCCCAGCAGATACCCCTCGAAACCACCGGAAATCAGCATGATGCCCACCACGATGGATGGCAGTACATACAGCAGCGGAGTCAGATCTCCCTGCAATACCAGCGCAGGCTGGAACAGGAAGAACAGCGGGATGAAATAGATCACCACACCCAGCCGCATGGCGGTAAAGCACGTCCTCATGGGTTTGGCCCCGGCAATCGTGCCAGCCAGGAAGGCAGCGGCCCCCACCGGGGGAGTGATCGCCGACAGCATGGCGTAGTACACGATGAAGAAGTGCACGGCGATGGTATCCAGCCCGCCAATCTGGGTGATGGCCGGCGCCAGGGTAACCGCCAGGAAGATGTACGCCACGATGGCCAGCCCTGCCATGCCCATGATGAAGCAGGCCACGACCCCGAAGAAGATGATCAGGTACAGGTTGCCGCCCCCAAGACTGACCAGCCCCGAGGTTACCGAACCGGTAACACCGGTAATGGTCAACGCACTCACCACAAAGGCAATCGGCAGGATAATCGCCGCTGTCTGGGTGATCAGCACCCCGATCTGCCGGATGGCATCGTAGAACTTCCGGGGTGTCATGCGGGTGTCCCGCTGCAGGAACGACAGACCGATCATCAGTAGGCAGGCGTACCAGGGCGTGTAGTATTCCCAGCGCATGTACAGCAGCCCCCAGATCAGGAAGACCATTACCGACAGGAACGGCCAGCCCTTGAGGAGAACCCTGCGAACAGAGGGAAGCTGATCCTTCGGCATGCCCTTGAGCCCGGTGCGCGCGGCGTAGGCATCCACCTGCAGGAGCAGACCGAAATAGAATAGCAGTGACGGCAGAATCGCCGCGATCATGATGGTGGCGTAGTCCACCCCAATGGTGATGGCCATGACGAAGGCAATCGCCCCCATTACCGGCGGCATCACTGCGCCGCCCATGGAGGCACAGGCTTCGATCGCGCCCGCGTAGTGAGCCGGGTACCCCACCTTCTTCATGGTTGGGATGGTGATCGACCCGGTACCGGCGATGTTGGAGAACACGGAGCCCGACAGGCTACCCATGAAGCCACTGGCGACCACCGCCACCTTGGCCGGACCACCGCGATAGCGACCAAAGCTGGCATTGGCCAGGTCGATGAAGAAACCACCGGCCCCCGTGGCCAGCAGCACGCCGGCAAACACCAGGAAACCCAGGATGATCTCCGCCACGATCTTGGTGGTAATGCCCATCATGCCTTCGGCCCGGAACACGTGGGCCTCGATCATGTACTCGA
The DNA here is from genome assembly GCF_045449715.1 of Marinobacter shunpengi. Lineage (NCBI taxonomy): Bacteria > Pseudomonadati > Pseudomonadota > Gammaproteobacteria > Pseudomonadales > Marinobacteraceae > Marinobacter > Marinobacter shunpengi. The sequence goes on from NZ_JBJJLA010000010.1 coordinate 141,315, forward strand.
AGTCATAGGGAATGCCCATCAGCAGGCCGGGGAAGTAGTCCGCCACCAGGGGATACATCCCCAGCAGGACCACCACCAGCAGGAACGGGATACCACCGCTGCGTCGGGCCAACTCCATCATCATCAGCCATACCACCACCCCCAGGTAGAGGTTGCTCCAGCCGGCCTGCACCATATCCCAGGCATTGGAGGCAAAATAGAAGCTGATGGCGATAATCACCACCGCGGCAATAACATCGTAGAAGGGCACCTTCTTCTGCCCTGCCCGGCCTGGCAGCGCAATAAACGCCGCCGCCGCAAAGAAGCCGATAAAGGCCCAGTAGTATTCACCCTCAAGCAGCCGCTGGCCGTCCCAGGTGAAGCCGAAGATATAGGCCAGGCCAGACAGCAGGCCGCAAATACTCAGTATGACAAAAACTATGCTTTGCCATGAGTAGAGATCACCCAGGCGGGTTACTTCGGAACCCGCCACGGCGCTTTCATCAGGGGGAGAGGTGGTATCAGTCATAGCGCATCCGCCGGATAAGTAGGAACAAACGTAAAAACCCGAACACAGGTCACCAGGCTGGTATTCTCAGCCAGGTGACCGGCACCATACGATCACAGCCGTGAGCGGAAACCTTCCAGGCCCTCGGTGTGCTTCTCGAAGATGGCCATGAACTCCTCGTCGTTATAGTCCGGCGTCACGCGCTTGTCCCGGGCTTCCGCCAGGGCCGCTTTGCGGGCTTCGATCCACTTGTCCATCTTGGCGATGGCCTCGTTGTTTCTGGCCTCGTCCTCTTCCGTCCAGACGTCAATCTCCTTCAGGTAACGCACGGTGCCCTCGTGGACCGGAAGCGGCGAGCGATCCAGGTAGTCACGGAAGACCTTCACATCCATGCGCGTTGCCAGGGCATGTGTGCCCTTGTAGTCGGGGAACCCCTGGTGGAACCATTTCGCCATGTTGTAGACGAATTCCTCTTCGGCATCCGCCGGGACGGCATAAAGGAAGTTGGACGCCAGGCCATCCACGCCCTTGGCGCTGGAGACGCCCATGCTGATTTCGGTGGGCACGATCATCGGACGGTGCTCAAGGTAACCACTCCAGGCTTCCTTGTTGTCCTGGTCCATGTTCAGCCAACGGATGCCGCCGGGGGCACCTTCCATTTCAGACAGCACCGAGCTGATGCTGGCGCAATAGGCGACATCGGCCTTGCCTTCCACCACCGACCGACAGTTCTCCACATAGCTGCTGGCCGGCACAAACTCAAGCAGCTCATCGGTCTCTTCATCGGAAAGCCCGAGATAGGCGGGGAGAGCCTCCTTGACCGCCGTGGTCATGGGCGGCGAAAACGCCCCCTGGGCGACACGCACGCCACCTTTCTTGAGGTCTTCCATGGTCTGGATATCGGAATCCCCGGCGACCACAAAGCCCCAGGGCGTATCATTGTGGTGCCAGACCACACGCTGGGCGACCGGCTTGGTACCGGCATAGGCACCAATACCCTCAATCTGGAAGCGCATTTCCGCCGACGACACCGAACTCATGGTGATATCCTGACGATCGGTCAGACGCTTGTAGCGCTGGGTTTCGCTGTCTTCAGGCACAATGCGCGCAACAGTTCCGGTCTGATCCTGAAGCACCGGCGCCCAGCCGTTGGTAGAGGCAAAACTACCGCTGGATGTGCCGGGGGTACCAATCACCAGCAGTCGTGGCAAGTCGTAGTCTTCTGCCTGGGCAACACCGGCAGAGACACCCAGTGCCACGGCGGCAGTCAGTGAAATGAGGGAGCGGGAGGTCTTTATCTTGGTCATGATGCGGTCTCCGTGGAGCCTATTGTTGTTATGTTCAGCGACCGTTACAGAAGGACTGCAAACCGGTCACATGTCAATTTCGGTGGTTTCCTGACGTTTGTCAGGCTAGAAGATCGGCCATGGAACGTCAACAGATATACCACCTTCCAGACATTAAATAGAGCACGCGCTCGATTTATAATTGACAGCGCCGCATTGGCGCTTTAGCGTTAGCTGACAGATGTCAGTCTTACAACAATGCCCCCTGTATCGGTGAACCCCATGCCCCCTGCCAATATCCGGTCAACGTCAACCAGCAGCCCCATGACCCGCGATGAAGCCATTGCCCATGTGGTCGCCACAGATCCCCGGTTTCAGGTAACCGAGGCAGTCATCCGGGGAGTTCCCTACACAGTCTTTGCCAATGCCCCGGATCACCTGGGGGCACTGCTCCGGACGGCTGTGGATTCCTTTGCGGAGCGGGAATTTCTGGTATACGGCGACAGCCGGTGGTCGTACCGGGCGTTTGCCGATGACGTGAACCGCATGGCCCATGCCCTGACCGGAGAGCTCGGTGTGCAACCCGGGGATCGTGTTGCCATCGCCACGCGCAACTACCCGGAAATGGCGGTTCTGATCATGGCCATCGCCTCAACCGGGGCCGTCATGGTGCCGCTGAACGCCTGGTGGTCCGGGGATGAACTGGCCTTCGCCCTTGAGGACAGTGGCGTCAGCATCGTGTTCTCCGACCGGGCCCGCTACCAGGCCCTTGAATCCCATGTGAGCCGCCTCGATGTCACCCAGGTGGCAGTCCACGATGCCGACGGCCCCCTTGACTACACCGGCCTGCTGGCCCGCTCTACAGACACGTCCTGGCCCACGACCGCCATTGCCCCGGACGACGACTTTGCGGTCATGTACTCTTCCGGCTCGTCCGGACGCCCCAAAGGGGTGCTGCTAACCCACCGCGGCGCCATCTCATCCGTCCATTCCTGGGTGATGGGCAAGGAAGTGGCCGCCCTGATGGACCCCGACGGCGCCGCCACGCTGTCGACGACGCCGGCCTCGCTGGTTGTCACGCCCCTGTTCCATGTCACCGCGCTTCACTCCATGTTCCTGCAGGGAATGGCGCTGGGGGCCAAGCTGGTTCTGATGTACAAGTGGAATGCGGATGAGGCCGTAAACCTCATCCAACAGGAAGGGATCACCCGCTTCGTGGGGGTCCCGACCCAGTCGGCGGATCTGATCGCGGCGGCGGAAAAGTCCGGCGCCAGACTAGACTCACTGGAAACCGTCGGCGCCGGCGGCGCTAAACGTCCCGCCTCCCAGGTGGGCGAAATCAGTCAGCGTTTTCCCGCCGCCAGTCCCGCTTCCGGCTGGGGGATGACAGAGACCAATTCCCTGGGCATCCTCATCAGCGGCCCCGACTATGTAGCTAATCCGGAGGCCGCCGGGCGAGTGACACCACCGTTGCAGGAGATGCGGATCGTCGATGCCAGCGGCCGGGAAGTAGCCACCGGTGAGGTGGGAGAACTCACGGTTCGCAGCCCCGCCAACATGCGCGGCTACCTGAACCTGCCGGAAGAGACAGCCTCAACCCTGCGCGATGGATGGCTGTATACCGGTGACCTCGCCCGCATGGACGAGACCGGCCTGATCTACATCGTCGACCGCAAGAAAAGCATTATCATCCGGGGCGGCGAAAACATATCCTGCCTTGAGGTGGAAGGCGCCCTGCACGAACACCCCGCCGTGGCGGAAGCCTGTGTCTTTCCGGTGCCGGACCAACGACTGGGGGAAATCGTCGGGGCGGCGATCTATCTGCGCGAAGGCGCCACGGCTGATCAGGACGACATCCTGACGGTGCTGGCAAGGAAGCTCGCCGCCTTCAAACTGCCGGAAAAACTCTGGTTCCACGATGAGCCCCTGCCCCGGGGTGGCACCGGCAAGCTTGACCGCAAGACACTGCAGCGCCTTTGCCAGGATTCTGCTGAATAGAACGGCCGGCATCGACCGGCCCTCAAAGACAACGACAACCGGGTCCCCATGACCCGCAACCAAGGAGAAACAAACGGTGGATAGTACAACAACGCCCCCGGAAATGAATGACCTGACCATGTCGGAAAAGTCCCGCCCCCTGCTGGACGCCGTCAAGAAGCATATCCGTGATAATGTCGACCCGATACTGGAGGAGTTCGAGCGCCTTGGAGCAGGTCGCGCCGACCGGTTCAGCTACGCCCCCGGTCAGTTGGAACTGCTGGAAGGTGCCAAGCAGAAGGCCAAGGAAGCGGGCCTGTGGAACTTCTTCCTGCCCAATGCCGAAACCGGTGAGGGTCTGTCCAATCTGGACTACGCCTACCTGGCTGTGGAACTGGGCAAGAACCCCCTGGCTTCCGAGACCCTTAACTGCTCCGCCCCGGATACCGGCAACATGGAGGTGCTCGAGCGCGTGGGCACCCCGGAGCAGAAAGAAAAGTGGCTCAAGCCACTGCTGAACGGTGAGATTCGCTCCTGCTTCGGCATGACCGAACCCCAGGTAGCTTCCTCCGATGCCCGCAACATCGAAACCAGCGCGGTGCTCGATGGCGACGAGTGGGTCATCAACGGCGAGAAATACTACATCTCCGGTGCCGGCGACCCCCGTTGCAAGATCATGATCTGCATGGTCAAGACCAGCCCGGAGGCGGAAGCCTTCCGTCAGCAGTCACAGATCCTGGTCCCAATGGATGCACCGGGGCTGACCGTCGTGGGTCCGATGAACGTCTTTGGCCACGACGATGCCCCCCACGGCCATATGCACATCACGCTGGACAATGTCCGCGTGCCCAAGGAGAACATCCTCTGGGGTGAAGGCCGTGGCTTCGAGATCTCCCAGCTCCGCCTTGGGCCAGGTCGAATCCATCACTGCATGCGCTCCATCGGCGCCGCCGAAAAGGCCCTGGACCTGATGATCGAGCGTGGTCAGAGCCGGGAAGCCTTCGGTCGCCCGATCCTGGACCTGGGCAAGAACATGGAAACCGTCTCCCGGGCCCGCATCGAAATCGAGGCCATGCGCATGATGGTCCTCAAGGCCGCCAAGGCCATGGACGTGCTCGGTAACAAGGAAGCCCGCATCTGGGTTTCCATGGCAAAGGCCATGGTGCCGGAGAAGGTCTGCAAGATCATCGACGAGGCTATCCAGATCCATGGCGCCACCGGTGTCAGCCAGTGGTCTGCGTTGCCCGACATGTACACTAAGCAGCGCACCCTGCGTCTGGCGGACGGTCCCGACGAAGTCCACCACAACGTCGTGGCACGGGCCGAAGTTAAGGCCTACAACCAGGATCCGTATCGCCGCGGGGAATAACCCCCACGGATCCTGAACCGTCCCGCATCAGCCCAGTCACCACCGGCCTGCCCACCAGGCCGGACGGGGCTGGGCTGATGACATCAAGAGGCTGATTGTCAGGAGGCCGTCCGGCGCTGCACCAAATCCCTCACCAACAGTCCCGCCACCACAATCACCACCAACGGTATCAGCCCATAGGCCAGGCCTGCTTCCATCATCGGTAGATAGGACGCCCCCAGGGTCAGGGCTACCGTGTACCATACGTAGCTGACATAGAGCCCCAGGAAAAGCGCACCCTCGAACCGGGACAGGGTGGCACCGGTGAAGAACAGGGGCAGGCAAAGCACCGCCACCCCAACCATGACTGGAATATCCAGCCCCGCCAACTGGCTGCCCGCCACCAGCGGCTCCGGCGATACCAGACCAGACAGGCCCAGTACGCACAGCACATTGAAGACGTTGCTGCCCACCACATTACCGATGGCGATATCCCGCTGCCCCCTCAATGTGGCCATCACGGACGTCATGACCTCCGGCAGGGATGTGCCCGCCGCGACAATGGTCACGCCGATAACTGCTTCACTCACGCCAAGCGACGAGGCGATGCTGACCGCGCTCTCGACCAGCCACCGCGCCCCCAACACCAACAGGGCAAGTCCGGTCGCAACCAGCAGCAGATTCCGCCAGACCGGCACCGAGGGAGTGAGCGCATTATCGTCGGCCTCCACACCGCCTTTACGCCCCTGGATAAACAGGAAAACCGTATACACGATCAATCCGGCAACCAGCAGCCCGGCTTCCCAGAGCGACAACATGCCATTCCAGGCCATGGCCGCAGCGATCGCCGACACCAGGATCATGATGGGTACGTCCTGCCGGATCAGCTGACGGGACACCACCAGCGGTGACACCAGGGCCGCCAGCCCCAGGATAAACAGGACATTGAAGATGTTGCTGCCCACCACATTGGCGATGGCCAGCTCTGTTTCACCGGACCAGGCGGATTTCACGCTGACGGCCAGTTCCGGCGCGCTGGTTCCAAAGGCCACCACCGTCAACCCGATCACCAGCGCAGGTACGCCAAAACTGGCCGCCAGCCGGGCGGCACCCCGCACCAGGAGTTCCGCACCAACAATCAGCAAAACCAGGCCCATGGCCAGTATTAACCAGGTCAACATTATCTTTCCAACCCTCCAGGGATGAGATGGGCATCAGGGAAATTTATCGACAGCACAAACAGTCATTCACACCGGGTGGGTATCCGGTTTCGACCATGCTGGTCACTCCACTTTCTCAAACACCAGAAACCGGTTGTTGGCGGGCATCGCCGCATCCCGTTTCAACTCCAGATCCAGTTCCGAGGCCAGTGCGGTGACATCGTCCATATCCCGCAAGCCCATATGCCCGGCCCGGGCACGGAGGTGGCGATCGAAATCGCGGTTACTGTCGCTGGTAAAAGTGCCATGGTAGTTGAACGGGCCATACAGACAGAAGGTGCCACCAACGGGCAGGCGCTCCGCCACACCCTCGAACATCCGGCAGACTTCTTCCCAGGCCATGATATGGGTGGTGTTGGCGGTGAAGGCATGGTCAAAGGGCGGTAGCTGCCAGGGCCGGTCGCTGACATCCAGCGACCTCGGATCGTCCACATTAGCCAGGTCCGCCTGCTCCAGCCGCAGCCGACACATCCACAGGTTGTCGGGGTGATCGGTGGGCAGCCAGTGCAGATGTGGTAACCGGCTGGCGATGTACTCGGCATGCTGACCGGTACCCGTGCCAATCTCCAGCACCGTTGCCGGTTCAGTGAGCGCCTGGCCCAGTTGCTCCAGGATGGGTTGCCGGTTGTTCTCACAGGCCTGGGAGAAAGGCAGGGGATCAGCCACGGGTTATCCTTTCACAGTAGCAGTAACACTTCCCGACAGGCGTCCCATCAGGCCACCTGACGGGCACGGTTGCCAAAGGCGTGGGAGTTGTCGGAGGTGGGGTCGGTCAGGGCCGGGTTCATCATGAACACCAGTTGCCAGCCGGGAAACTGGAGCCTGTGCTGGAAAGTAAACCGGAACAGGTCCCCCATGGGCGCCCGGCCATCCCGGACCTGGCCGGACGCCAGGGCGATACTGCTGATAACGCCCGCGGTGTAGGCGCGGGCATTGAAGTCTGCGGCCACCATCAGCTTTTCAAGGCCCAGGGTACGCCTGACCAGCTCCGTCACCGTGGACCGCTCCTCCAACAGGCCCACCACCGCCGCCATCTGGGAGGCGTTGGAGACGGCCCGGGAGAAATGCTCAAAGGGCTCCGCCGCCACCGGCAAACCCAGTGCCTGCATGCGGTTCTCGAAAGCGCGATGGAAGGGTGTGTCCGATGTCATGACCGATACCTCCACGGAAGATTCCTGTTCATCAATCTAGCCAAGACTGACCAGGCATTCAACGGCTCTGGCACGCCCGCTTCACCCGGACAGACACAAAAAACCGGCCTTGGAGGCCGGTTTTACTGTCGCAGACAATGACGTGATCATCACCGCTATCTGACCGGTGAATTGAGCACATCCAGCACATCCTCAAGCTCAGTGATCGTCTGCCGGATCAGTTGCCTGTACTGACTGGTGTCTTCCTTGATCTCATGGCTGCTCAGCTTCTGCTTGGCGCCACCAATGGTGTACCCCTGATCATATAGCAGGCTGCGGATCTGGCGTATGGTGATAACATCCGCGCGCTGGTAGTAACGGCGATTGCCCCGGCGCTTGACCGGTGACAACTGGGGAAACTCCTGCTCCCAGTACCGCAACACATGGGCCTTGACCTGACAAAGGTCCGCTACCTCACCGATGGTGAAGTAACGTTTGCCGGGGATGGCCGGGAGTTCGTTGTTATTACTGGCTTCCAGCATAGGTTTCTACTTTCTGTTTCAACTTCTGTCCCGGCCGGAAAGTCACCACGCGGCGCGCGCTGATAGGAATCTCTTCCCCGGTTTTCGGGTTCCGTCCCGGTCGCTGTTTCTTGTCACGCAGGTCGAAATTGCCAAACCCCGACAGTTTCACCTGCTCATTATGGCTGAGTGCGTCTCTGATCTCATCGAAAAAGGCCTCCACCATTTCCTTGGCTTCCCGCTTGTTCAGGCCAAGTTCCTCGTAAAGCCTCTCCGCCATTTCCGCTTTTGTCAAAGCCGCCATTTCTAGCTCCTCAGTGTCGCCCCCAGCTCTTCCTGCAGGGCTTTCACCACCCTGTCGAAGAACTCATGCACTTCGTCGTCATTGAGTGTGCGCTCGGGATGCTGCCAGAACAGGCTGAGCGCCAGGCTTCGCTTGCCCTCGCCCAGTTTTTCGCCTTCATAGACATCAAACGCACGCAATCCGTTGAGACGGTTACCTGCATTGTTGCGAACAACCCGGTCAACGTCTGCAAACGCAATCTCATTTCCGATAATAATAGCCAAATCCCGACGAACTTCAGGGTATTTTGAAAATTCTTTGAAATTAGGCACATATCCGGAAACGATTGAATCCAAGAATAGCTCAAACATAAGGATCGTGCCATCCAGATCCAGTTTTTTCTGCACCTGGGGATGCATGCCCCCCAGCCAGCCCACCGGCTGATCGCCCAGGAACAGCTCTGCGGTCTGCCCCGGATGCAGCGCCGGGTGCTGGCCAGCGGCGAAGCGGACCTCCACACCCAGCAGGTCGAACAGGGCTTCCAGCTCGCCCTTCACATCGAAGAAATCAGCGGCGCGGCGGCCATTGGCCCAGTTTTCAGGCAGTTGCCCGCCGGTAACTATACCGGCCAGCATGGGCCGCTGATCGATTCCATCACCGTCCTTCACGAACCGAAGGCCGGTCTCGAACAGGCGAATCCGGGGCTGCTGACGCTTCTGGTTGTATTCCAGGGTCTTGACCAGACCACTCCAGAGGGTGGTTCGCATCACCGCCAGGTCAGCGGAAATGGGGTTGGCCAGGGCGATACCCTCCCGCTCCGGATCCAGGATTTCCTGGACCTTCGGGTCCACGAAGCTGTAGGTAATGGCTTCCTGGTACCCGCAGGCAACGAAGAAGTTGCGAACGGCGGACACCGGACGCACAGCCTCCTTCGCCGGGCGCATGGCCAGCGAGCCCACCGGCTCGGTCACCGGCAGGTTGTTGTAGCCGTAGACCCGCCCCACTTCCTCGATCAGGTCTTCCTCGATGCCGATATCGGGCCGGTAGCTGGGCACTCTGACGGTCCAGCGGTCGCCGGTCTGGTCGATGATCGCCAACCCCAGACGCGTGAGAATGTCCTCCACCCGGGCCACATCAATGCTCATGCCCAGTACAGCGTTCAGGCGGTCGGAACGCAGGGTTACCTGGCCAGGTTTGGGCAGATGCTCGTCACTGGCCACCTCTACAATTTCACCGGCCTCACCGCCGGTAATCTCCAGCAACAGTGCCGTCGCCCGCTCCATGGCGGCGCGGGCCAGTTCATAGTCGACACCCCGCTCAAAGCGGTGGGAGGCGTCGGTGTGCAGGCCGTACTCCCGGGCCTTGCCGGCCATGGCAATCGGCTCGAACCAGGCCGCTTCCAGCAGCAGGTCACGGGTCTTTTCGGTAACCCCCGAGTGCTCACCGCCCATGACACCGCCAATGGCCAGGGGCTTGGCGTGATCGGCAATGACCAGCGTGTCCGGGGTCAGCTTCACGGTCTGGCCATCGAGCAGCACCAGTTCCTCATCCTGCCTTGCCATGCGCACCACGATGCCGCCCTCGATCTCGGCGCGGTCGAAGGCGTGCAGGGGCTGACCCAGTTCCAGCATCACGTAGTTGGTGATGTCCACCGCCGGATCAATGGAACGGATACCACTGCGGCGCAGCTTCTCCACCATCCACAGGGGGGTATCGACGGACAGGTCCACATTCCGCACGATCCGGCCCAGGTAACGGGGGCACGCCGCCGGAGCATCAACGGAAATGGCCGGTTTTTCGTCATGACTGGCCGGTACCGGCGCCAATTCCGGTTCCCGCACCGGCTCGCCGGTCAGGACACCCACCTCCCGGGCGAGGCCACGCAGGGACAGGCAGTCCGCCCGGTTCGGGGTCAGGTCCACATCAATGGTGATATCGTCCAGCCCCAGGTACTCACGCAGGTCCTGGCCGGTCGTCGCATCGGCAGGTAGCTCCATCAGGCCGGCACTGTCGTCGGACAGGCCCAGCTCTGATTCAGCACACAGCATGCCATTCGACGGCTGACCACGGAGCTTGGCCGCCTTGATCCTGAAATCGCCGGGCAACACCGCACCCACCACAGCAAACGGCACTTTCAGGCCTTCCCGCACGTTGGGGGCACCACAAACCACCTGAACCGTCTCGTCGCCGCTGCTGACCTCACACACTCTTAGCTTGTCGGCATCCGGGTGTGGCGCCACGGACCTGACCTCACCCACGACGACACCGGTAAACGCCCCGGCGACCGACTCGAAACCATCCACTTCCAGACCCGCCATGGTGATCTGGTCCATCAGTTCCTGGGTGCCAATGGCCGGATTAACCCACTCACGCAGCCACTTTTCGCTAAATTTCATGGTAAATGCCTTGTCCTGATGCGATGTTGTCTGGGGGAGCCTCTGAACAACTCCTGGTGTGATTAACGGAACTGACGCAGGAAACGCAGGTCGTTGTCGAAGAACATGCGCAGGTCGTTCACCCCGTAACGCAGCATGGCCAGACGCTCCACGCCCAGGCCGAAGGCAAAGCCCCGGTACTCCTCGGCATCGATGCCACAGTGTTCAAACACCTTGGGATGAACCATGCCGCAGCCCATGATTTCCAGCCACTTGATGCTGCCGTCTTCCTCACGACCCCACTCGATATCCACCTCAGCGGAGGGCTCGGTGAACGGGAAATAGGACGGACGGAAACGCACTTTCAGGTCCCGCTCGAAATACACCCGCAGGAACTCCTCGATGGTGCTCTTCAGGTCGGCGAAGCTGACATTCTTCTCCACCAGCAACCCCTCCACCTGGTGGAACATGGGGGTATGGGTCATGTCGGAGTCACAGCGGTAGACCCGGCCCGGGCAGATCATGCGGAACGGCGGCTTGCCGGCCTCCATGGTGCGGATCTGTACCGGTGAGGTATGGGTTCGCAGCAGTGTGCCCGGATTGAAATAGAAGGTGTCGTGCATGGCCCTGGCGGGATGGTGTCCCGGAATATTGAGGGCCTCGAAGTTGTGGTAATCATCTTCGATCTCCGGCCCCTGCTCGACGGTGTAGCCGGCATTACCGAAGAACTGCTCGATCCGCTGGAGGGTGCGGGTCACCGGATGCAGGCCGCCCAGGTCCTGGCCGCGTCCCGGCAGGGTCACGTCGATGGACTCCCGGGCCAGCCGGTCGGCGATGGCGGCTTCCTCAAGGCTGGCGCGACGGGCGTTGATGGCCTCTTCCACCTGACCCTTGGCCTCGTTGATCTTCTGGCCGGCGGCGGGGCGCTCTTCGGCGCTGAGTTTGCCCAGGGTTTTCGCCTGCTGGGTGATCACGCCCTTCTTGCCCAGGTATTCCACCCGGATCTGATCCAGCGCCTGCAAACTTTCCGCGTTCTTGACAGCCGTAAGCCCGTCCTGAACAAGTTGCTCCAGGTTTTCCATTGATGCCTGCTCCAAACCACAGGGAGTTTCCGGAAAGGCCAACCGGCGGGTCCTGACCGATGACGCTTTTCGGAAGCTCCCTCAATTATTCGGACTAATGTACTGTTCGGGACTGGCCATTTTCAGTCGCCCCAAACAAGAACAGGGGAAGAGCGCGCCCTTCCCCTGTCAGGGAGTGACCGCCGAAACGGTCACCCATCGATCGAAACTCGTCGAAAGAGCCCGGCGATCAGAGCGCCGCTTTTGCCTTCTCCACGACAGCAGTAAATGCCTGCTGCTCGTTCATGGCCAGATCGGCCAGAACCTTGCGATCGATTTCTACTTCAGCCTTCTTCAGACCGGCGATCAGCCGGCTGTAGGACAGGCCATTGGCGCGGGCGCCGGCGTTGATCCGGGAGATCCACAGGGCGCGGAACGCACGCTTGCGGTTACGACGGTCACGGTAGGCGTACTGATGCGCCTTGATGACCGCCTGTTTGGCTACCCGAAAAACACGGCTACGGGCACCGTAGTAACCCTTGGCCTGCTTCATGATCTTCTTGTGACGACGGCGTGCTACCACGCCACGCTTTACACGTGCCATAAACTGATTCCTTCTCTAGAGTCCGGTTGGTTAGCTAGCGATCATACGCTTGATGGAAGCGATATCTGACTTGGCGATCATCTTGGTGCCACGCAGTTGACGCTTACGCTTCGGGCTCTTCTTGGTCAGGATATGACTGGTGAAGGACTGCTTATGCTTGAAGCCCTTGGCGGTTTTCTTGAACCGCTTGGTGGCTCCACTCTTGGTTTTCATCTTGGACATTTCTAAAACTCCGCATTCTGTTTTTCAATCAATAAATGCAATCCTGAACGACAAATCCCCCGCCAGTGCGGGGGACCTGACTGATGATCGGGATTACTTCTTTTTACGGGGCGACACCACCATGGTCATCTGGCGGCCTTCCATCTTGGGCCGTTGCTCTACCTGGGCCAGCTCCTCAATGTCCTGCTCGATGCGGTTCATGAGCTGCATACCGATTTCCTGGTGTGCCATCTCACGGCCACGGAAGCGGACAGTGATTTTGCCGCGGTCCCCGTTTTCAAGGAAACGTATCAGGTTGCGTAGTTTGACCTGATAATCCCCTTCTTCCGTCCCTGGTCTGAATTTCACTTCTTTGACCTGGACCTGCTTCTGCTTCTTCTTCGCAGCGGCCTTGGCCTTCTTCTCCTCGAAGACCTTCTTGCCGTAGTCCATTATCTTACAGACGATCGGATCGGAATCCGTAACCTGAACCAGGTCCAGAGACGCTTCTTCAGCTGACTTTAAAGCCTCTTCGATCGGCACAACGCCAACCTGGTTGCCCTCCGCATCAATAAGCCGGACTTCCGTTGCGTCAATGTTATCGTTGATCCGTGCTTTTGGTGCACGACCACCCCGATTCGCTCGCTGTTTGATAGTCAGTTCTCCGTATTGGTTCTGCCTTTGCGTGCGATTTCTGCTGACAGCAGCTCCTCGAACGCTTCCGGCGACATGGTTCCGAGATCTTCACCTTTGCGGGTTCTCACCGCAACGGCCCCGTTATCGACTTCCTTATCGCCGATCACGACCAGATAGGGAACCTTGTTTAAAGTATGCTCGCGGATTTTAAAGCCGATCTTCTCGTTTCTCAAGTCAGCATTTACCCGATAGCCCGCATTCTGCCACTTTTCTGCGAGATTTCGGCAATAATCCCCCTGGCGATCAGTAATATTCAGGATAGCCACCTGGGTAGGTGCCAGCCAGGTGGGGAAGGCACCCTCGTATTCCTCGATCAGGATCCCGATAAACCGCTCGAAGGACCCCAGGACCGCCCGGTGCAACATAACCGGTGTCCTGCGCTCAGAATTATCCGCCACGTACTGGGCGCCCAGGCGCCCCGGCATGGAGAAGTCCACCTGGATGGTGCCACACTGCCAGACCCGGCCGATACAGTCCTTCAGGGAGAATTCGATCTTGGGCCCGTAGAAGGCACCCTCGCCGGGGAGCAGTTCCCAGTCCACACCTTCCCGGTTCAGGGCCTCTTCCAGGGCCGCTTCGGCCTTGTCCCACACCTCGTCGGAGCCAACCCGCTTTTCCGGGCGGGTGGACAGCTTGTACAGGATCTGGTCAAAGCCAAAGTCCGCATACACCTCATGGAGCATGGCGATAAAGCTGGAGACTTCCTTCTGGATGGCATCTTCCTCGCAGAAGATATGGGCATCATCCTGGGTAAAACCACGCACCCGCATCAACCCGTGCAGCGCGCCGGACGCCTCGTTACGGTGGCAGGAACCGAACTCCGCCAGCCGCAGCGGCAGGTCCTTGTAGCTCTTCAGGCCCTGGTTGAACACCTGGATGTGACAGGGGCAGTTCATGGGCTTGATGGCGAAGTCGTATTTCTCCGACTCGGTGGTGAACATGTCATCCTGAAACTTGTCCCAGTGACCGGACCGCTCCCACAGGGTACGGGAAACCACCTGCGGCGTCTTGATCTCCTGGTAGCCATGACGGCGCTGCATCCCGCGCATGTACTGTTCAACTTCCTGGTACAGGGACCAGCCGTCCGGGTGCCAGAACACCATGCCCGGGGCTTCCTCCTGCATGTGGAAAAGACCCAGCTTTTTGCCTATCTTGCGGTGGTCCCGCTTCTCGGCCTCTTCCAGGCGCTGCAAGTAGGCCTTGAGTTCCTTCTTGTTGGCCCAGGCCGTGCCGTACACCCGCTGCAACTGCTCGTTGCCGGTGTCGCCACGCCAGTAGGCGCCGGCCACCTTGGTCAGCTTGAAGGCCTTGAGTTTGCCGGTGCTGGGCACGTGGGGGCCGCGGCACAGATCGATGAAATCGCCCTGGCGGTAGAAGGACAGATCCTCGTCACCCGGGATGTCCTCGATGATGCGGACCTTGTATTCCTCACCCATGTCGCGGAACAGCCTGATGGCCTCGTCCCGGGACATGACGGAGCGGGACACGGGGATGTCCTGCCTGGCGAGCTCGCCCATGCGCTTCTCGATCCGCTCCAGATCCTCGTTGGTGAACGGGCGGTCGAACTTGAAATCGTAGTAGAAACCGTTGTCGATCACCGGGCCAATGGTGACCTGGGCCTCGGGAAACAGCTCCTTTACCGCCATCGCCAACAGGTGGGCAGTGGAATGACGGATGACATCAACCCCTTCTTCGTCACGGTCGGTGACGATGGCCAGATCGGTGTCACTGTCAATACGGTAACTGGTGTCCACCAGCTTGCCGTTGACGCGACCAGCCAGGGCGGCCTTGGCCAGGCCCGCGCCGATATCAGCGGCCACATCGTGAACGGTGACGGGATTGGGGAAACTGCGATGACTGCCGTCAGGCAGGGTAACTACCGGCATGGGAAAACTCCTCTCAGCGGTGATCCGTACCAAAGACCACGTGTTAACGGGAGCCGCGCTACCAGTGCGGCTCGATCGGGCCGGAGTTTAACAGGAAATCTGCTGGCCTGTCAGGTGGCTGGCGCCGTGTCTGGGGGATTTTCCTTACGCCGGCGCCGGACCTGCAACCAGCCGATCAGACCCAGCAGGGCCAGGGCCGGAATATAGATCAGTTCCCGGGGTGGGCGCTCCTGGGGAACCCGGATGGCATTGATAGTCCAGCCGAAATCCAGACCGGCGTTGGCGGCCGGGCTGTCGAAGCCGACGAAGTCCACCGTGTACACGTCGCCGTCCGGAGCACCCTCGATGCCCATGTTCATCACACGTTGCTGTGGGGTGTCGCCTTCAGCCAGCGGGATCTTGACCCAGGTGGAGCGCTCCTCGTCCCCGGTGAGCGACGGACCGGATGCCTGGGCCATGATGGCATCCACCCGCGGCTGATCCGCCAGCGCCTCCACCTGCTGCACCAGTTCCGACCCGGGGCGCTGCTCGTATTCCGGATAGACCCGGTCCCACCAGAATCCGGGGCGGAACAGGGTAAAGGCGATCAGGATCAGCAGGGCCGATTCCCAACGGTAGCTGCGGGTCAACCAGTAGCCCTGGGTGGCCGCCGAGAACGCCAGGATCGCCACCACCGCGCTGGCGATGGTGATAATCAGATCCAGCGGCCCAGTGAGGCCAATCAGCAGCAACTGCGTGTTGAAAATAAACATGAACGGCAGCACGGCGGTTCGTATATCGTAGGCAAAGCCCTGCACACCGGTACGTATAGGATCCGCCCCGGAGATGGCGGCGGCGGCGTAGGCAGCCAGGCCCACCGGTGGCGTATCGTCTGCCAGGATGCCGAAGTAGAACACGAACAGATGAACGGCAATCAACGGCACCAGCAGGCCATTCTCGGCCCCCAGCGTCACGATTACCGGCGCCATCAGCGTCGACACCACTATGTAGTTGGCCGTGGTGGGCAGCCCCATCCCCAGCAGCAGACTGATCAGCGCGGTGAAGATCAGCATCAGCAACAGGTTGCCGCCGGAGATGAATTCGACGAACTCGGTCATGACCAGGCCGATGCCGGTCAGGGTGACCGTACCCACCACGATGCCGGCAGTGGCTGTCGCCACACCGATGCCCACCATGTTACGGCCACCGGTGGCCAGGGCATGGATCAACTCGGAAAAGCCGCTGCGAACAGTGCCCCCGATGTCGCCGTGCTTGCGGAAGAACGCCAGCAGGGGCCGCTGGGTGATCACGATGAAGATCATGAATATGGTCGCCCAGAAGGCGGACAGCTGGGGCGAGAAGCGCTCGACGGTAAGACACCAGACCAGCACCACCACCGGCAGCAGGAAGTACAGGCCGGTCTTGACCGTGGGACCAACCTCCGGCAGCTCGGTCATATCGCTGGAGCCGTCATCCGACTCCAGGGGCGGAAATTTCGCGGCGTAGGCAACAAGCGCAATGTAGACCAGCAGCAACAGCGGGCCCAAAACCCAGACGGCGGCCTCCCCCATCAGCGACTTGGTCCAGCCAATCCCGTAGTAGACCACCAGGGTCAGCACAATAAGACCGATCAGTAACACCACCCAGGTCAGCATGCGCTGGGCAAGGGTCGGCTTGTTCAGGCGCTCGATGCCCTTCATACCCAGCTTGCAGGCTTCCAGGTGAACGATGTAGATCAGGGCGATATAGGAGATCAGCGCCGGCAGGATGGCGTGCTTGATGACCTCCAGGTAGGAAATACCCACGTATTCCACCATCAGGAACGCGGCGGCCCCCATGATGGGCGGAGTAAGCTGGCCATTGGTGGAGGCAGCCACCTCAACGGCCCCGGACTTGGTGGCCGGGAAACCCACCCGTTTCATCAGCGGGATGGTGAAAGTACCGGTGGTCACCACATTGGCGATGGACGAGCCGGAAATAATCCCGGACAGGCCACTGGACACCACCGCGGCCTTCGCGGGACCGCCCCGCATATGCCCCAGCAGCGCATAGGCGACCTTGATGAAGTAGTTACCCGCCCCGGCTTTCTCCAGCAGCGCCCCGAACAGGACGAACAGGAACACGAAGGTGGTGGAAACCCCCAGGGCAACCCCGAACACACCCTCGGTGCCGAGCCACTGGTGAGACGCAAGCTTCTGCAGGCTGGCGCCCTTGTGGGCAATCACATCCGGCATCCAGGGACCGGCCAGGGAATAGGTGATAAAGACTGCGGCGACCACGGTCAGCGGCAGGCCAAGTGCACGCCGGGTGGCCTCCAGCAGCAGCACGAGCCCCCCCAGAGCGACCACCAGATCCCGGGTAACAGGCGCGCCGGGACGGTCAGCCAACTGGTCATAGAAAATAAAAAGGTAGGCCGCTGAAAACGATGCCGCCAGGGCCAGAATCCAGTCAAACCAGGGAATATGGTTGATATGCCGCCCCCGGAACATGGGGAAGGCGGTAAACGCCAGGAAGGTGGCAAACGCCAGATGGATGGACCGGGCTTCGGTGGAATTGAACACCCCGAAATCCACCATGAACGGCAGCGGGGACGCAATCCACAACTGGAATAGCGACCACACCAGCGGAACGACGAACAGCAGGACCGACGACGGTCCCGTTAACGCCCTGCCCCCGGTTTCCGTCTGTAGTACTTCGTGAATCTTCGAGACATCAACACTGTCGGAAGCAGACGGGTCGCGTTTGCTCATGGGCCGGTTCCATCGGAAATTCAGTGGTCAGATACAAACCGCCGGAGGACTCGGCCTCCGGCGGTACGATTACAACTGAGTGCCGGACCGTCAGTCGATCAGGCCTGCCTCACGGTAGTACTTCTCGGCTCCCTTATGCAGCGGAGCACTCAGGGCATCAGATACCATCTCTTCCTTCTTGAGGTTGGCGAAGGCCGGGTGCAGGCGCTTGAAGCTGTCGAAGTTCTCGAACACCGCGCTGACCACTTCGTAGACCACGTCCTCATCCACATCGGCGGAGGTCACGAAGGTAGCGGCCACACCAAAGGTGGTCACATCCTCGTCGTTACCGCGATACATGCCGCCCGGGATGGTGGCAACCCGGTAGTAGGGGTTGTCATCGACCAGTGTCTGGGTGGCATCGTTGTCCACTGCCACGATGGTGCTGTCACAGGAAGTGGTGGCCTCCTTGATGGCACCGGACGGGTGGCCCACGGTATAGAAGAAAGCATCGATATTGCCGTCACACAGGGCCTGGGACTGTTCGGCGGCCTTCAGTTCAGCGGCCAGGGAGAACTTGTCCATGGTCCAGCCCATTTCATCCATCAGCACCTCGGCCGTGGCCCGCTGACCGGAGCCGGGGTTACCCACGGACACCCGCTTGCCTTCCAGGTCCTCGAAGGTCTTGACGCCGGAGCCCTTACTGGCGACCACGGTGAAAGGCTCAGGGTGCAGGGAGAAGACCGCGCGGAGGTTCTCGTTCTTGCCGTCGTCCTCGAACTGGCTGGTGCCATTGTAGGCGTGGTACTGCCAGTCGGACTGGGCAACCGCCAGGTCCAGTTCACCCTGACGGATGGCGTTCAGGTTGTAGACGGAACCGCCTGTGCTTTCCACGGAGCAACGGATGCCATGCTCCTTGCGATCCATGTTGACCAGCCGACAGATCGCACCACCGGCCGGGTAGTAGACACCGGTGACACCACCGGTACCAATGGTCACGAAGCGCTGGTCCTGCGCAGACACCGACATGGAGCCCGCTGCCAGGCCAACGGACGCTGCGATCGCCAGGGTGGAGGCTTTGAGTCTCAGATCTGTTCGGATTGCCATAGACGATTCCTTCTTGATTCGCGTTATTGGTCGAACCCCCGGCCCCCCGGACTGCCAAAAGCGACAGCGGGGCTATCCGGCGGCTTTCCAGCCGGACGTTACAATACGTCACATTCTCAGCTTGTTAGAAAATAGCCCACATTGGCCCCAAAATAAAGCCGACTATGGGACTAAGCGCCTGAGTCTCCAACCATTCTCGGCTAGTCGGCCAGACTCTTGTGGACGATCTCGTAGACATCACGGGACAGACCATCCTTCTCCCGCACCGACTCCAGAGCCTTACGCATGCCTTCGCTGTAGACATGGGCGAACTTCCGCCATCGGGTCAACGGTGCACACAGCCGGGCAGCAATCTGCGGGTTGCTGTCGTCCAGGCGGCGAATGGTGTCCGCCAGGAACTGGTAGCCGGACCCATCCTGCTCGTGGAAATGGGCCAGGTTCTGGCCGGCAAAGGCACCCACCACGCAGCGGATCTTGTTGGGATTCTTCCAGTCGAAGGCCTCATGCTCCAGCAACCGACGGACTGCCGCCAGATCCCCGGATACCGGACTGCCTGCCTGGATGGAAAACCATTGTTCCACCACCTGCGGGTCCTGGTGCCACTGCTGGTAGAAGGCATCCAGGGCGCGGCTGCGCTCGTCCCCGAAGGGGGAATTCACCAGGGCCCGCAGGGCGCCGGACTGGTCGGTCATATTGGTGGCGGAGTGGAACTGTTCCAGCGCCAGGTCCCGCGCCTGCTCGTCACCGATATGCAGCAGCCAGGCCAGCGCCATGTTGCGCAGGCTGCGACTGGCCACATCCTCCGGCGTCACCTGGTAGTGTTCCGCCGGCTGCTGGCGCCGGTAGCAGGCCAGCAGATCGTCCCGCAGGGCGGTGGCCAGCGCCTTCAGCACCCGCTCCCGGGCGTGGTGGATAATCTGCACATCCGCCCCATCGGAGAGTTCGATCAGATAGGCCTCGGACGGCAGTTGCAGCATCTTGGCCACCAGCGCCTGGTCCGCATCCCGGTCATTAAGCAGGGTGCGGCTGGCCTCGATCAGCCGGTCGTCCACGCTGGTGTCGGCGTGCCCCGACAGCTCGCGGATCACATCCACTGCCAGACGCTGACCGGCATCCCAGCGATTGAAACCGTCGCTGTCATGGCTCATCAGGAACATCAGCTGATCGCGGCTCCAGGAGTAGTTCACCCGCACCGGCGCCGAGAAATCCCGCAGCAGTGACGGTACCGGGCGACTGTCGATGCCGGTGAACTCGAAGACATGTTCCTCATCGGTCAACTCCAGCACCCGGGTGGTGTCCCCCTGCTCGCTCTCTCCGGACAGGGTCAATGGAATGTCATTGCCATCCTGATCCAGCAGCCCCAGGGCGAACGGTATGTGCTGGGGCTTCTTGTCGGTCTGGCCCGGGGTGTCCGGAATGCTCTGGCGAACGGTCAGGCGATAGACCTGCCCCGCCTCGTCATAGTCGTCCTCCACCGCCAGCACGGGTGTGCCAGCCTGTTCGTACCACAGGCGGAACTGGCCCAGGTCACGGCCACTGGCGTCTTCCATGGCTTTGACAAAATCATCCGTGGTCACCGCCTGGCCGTCATGACGCTCGAAGTAGAGATCACTGCCCTTGCGGAACAGCTCCGGCCCCAACAGGGTGTGGATCATCCGCACCACCTCGGCGCCCTTCTCGTAGATGGTCAGGGTGTAGAAGTTGGAGATCTCCATGTAGGACGCCGGGCGCACCGGATGCGCCATGGGACCGGCGTCCTCGGCGAACTGGGCGGTACGCAGCAGGGTTGCGTCCTCGATACGCTTGACCGTGGGCGAGCCCATGTCGGCGGAGAACCGGGAATCCCGGAACACCGTGAAACCCTCCTTCAGGCTGAGCTGGAACCAGTCACGACAGGTCACCCGGTTGCCGGACCAGTTGTGGAAATACTCGTGGGCGACGATGGCCTCGATGCGCTGGAAGGCCATATCGGTTTCCGACTCCGGGCTGGCCAGTACGCAGGACGAGTTGAAGATGTTCAGGCCCTTGTTCTCCATGGCGCCCATGTTGAAGTCGTCCACCGCGACGATCATGAAGATGTCCAGGTCGTATTCGCGGCCATAGACCTCCTCGTCCCAGCGCATGGCCCGTTTCAGGGAGTCCATGGCGTGGCCGGTCTTCGTGGCATTGCGGGGTTCCACATAGATACGCAGGTCGATGTCACGACCGAACAGGGTGGTGAAGCGGTCCTTCTTCTCCACCAGGTCCCCGGCCACCAGGGCAAACAGGTAGCTGGGCTTGGGGAACGGATCTTCCCAGGTGACGAAGTGACGGCCACCCTCCAGGTCGCCCCGCTCCACATCGTTGCCGTTGGACAGCAGGATCGGGTAGGACGCCTTGTCCGCCTCGATACGGGTGCGATAGCGGGCCATGACGTCCGGGCGGTCCGGGAAGAAGGTGATGCAACGGAAACCCTCCGCCTCACACTGGGTGCAGAACATGCCGGAGGATTTGTACAGCCCCTCCAGGCGGGTGTTGTTCTGGGGCTCGATCCAGGTGACCACCTGCAGCTCGAAGGCATCCGGCACCGACGGCACCACCAGAAGCTCGCCCCGGTCCTCGAACTGGCCCGCCTGAAGCTCACGACCGTCCAGGTGGACGGATTCCAGGGTCAGGGAATCGCCGTTGAGCTCAAGCTGTTCCGCCGGTCCCGTGGCCTCCGGGTTACGGCGTATGCTCAGGGTGCTGTGTACCCGGGCGCCGTCCTCGAACAGCTCGAACCGCAGGTCCACGTGATCCACCAGGAAGTCCGGTACCCGGTATTCACTCAGATAGATGGTTTTCGGTTGGCTTGTGCGCATTGGTCTTACTCCGATAAAACCCGTACACGGACGTTGTAGGCCGTATACTTGCGAATATTGATAACGCCGGTGTCCAGCATCAGGTACTGCCCCTTGATCCCCTGAAGAACACCCGTGACCACGGGCTCCTTGTCCAGATTATGGGGCTTGACCTTCTCCGGCCAGGTCTCCACCGGATAATCCAGAGTCCAGACCGGATCATCGGCGGTTTCGATGGTGCCCTGACCATGTTCGACGGCCAGTTGTTCCAGATCCGGCGTAATTTTCTCCAGCAGTGCTGCCCGCTCGGCCACCAGATCCATTTCCGGCGCCTCGCCCTTGAGCATGGTGCGCCAGTTGGTGCGATCCGCCACATGCTGTTTGCAGGCCACTTCCACCAGGCCCGCGAGGTAGCGGGTTGCCACCCGCAGCATGGGAATGGCCGCCACCGCCCCCTGGTCGATCCAGCGGGTGGGCACCTGGTTGGCCCGGGTAATGCCCACCTTCAGTCCGGATGAATTGGCCAGGTAGACCACGTGGCCGGTCATGCAGTGGGTCTCGCCCCACTCCGGCTCGCGGCAGGTGCCCAGGTGATAGTGGCACTTCTCCGGGCTCATGATACAGCTGTCGCAAGCCGCCAGCCGCTTGAAGCAGGGATAGCAGTAGCCCTGGTTGAAGCTCTTGCTGGTCTTGCGATTGCAGTGGACACAGCGGATCTCACCACTAAAGGTAATTTCTATCGGCTGCCCGATCAGGTCGTTCAGGGCCAGGCCGTGGTCACCTACCTTCAGGGTATAGCCTACAGGGGTTTCTGCCACCGCCGGCATTTTCACCAGGCGGCCACTGAGTTCGATGGTTTCGCTCAAGACCACCTCAGCTTACGATGCGGATGGTGTCTTCGCCGGGGTCCTTGCCGGAACCACAGGACTGGCGCTCGATGTACCCTACCCGCTCATGCTCGGGAATATTGTGGGTTTTCTCGTAATGGATCACGGCCTCCAGGCAGATCCGGCGCTGCTCGCCGGACACCTTGCGGCCATCCGGCCATTTGCCCAGCTCGATGGCCCGGCGCAGGTTCTGGTAGACGGTAGGATCCAGGCGTTGAATTAATTCTTCGTAAGTCATAAAAAAGTGCCCGAAAGGGTTTGACACCCTTAAACGAAAATGATTATCATTAACCCACCAAATGACGCGGTCGTTTCATTTGGTCTCTCTCATCAGGAGCTTCCGAGCTCATTTATGCCCCACCTTTTGGTGGGGCTTTTTTTATGTCCGAACTAAAAGCCCAGGAGTCTGCGCGGTGGAAATCGCACGGACTCCTCGCACTCAGGTCGCCCGTTGCAGTCGAGGGGGTGGCATCACAAGAGCCATCAGCAATCCACCCAGGAACCCCCCCAGGTGCGCCTCATTGGCCATGCGACCGATTCCCAGCCAGACCGGTAACGGAGTGAATCCAATGATCATCCACACCAGGGCAAAGGTCACCAGGGCCGGCGGAAACTGGAAACGGGGCTGCCGTTGCTGACTGAGCCAGCAGTAGCCCAGCACCCCGTAGACGACCCCCGACAACCCACCAAACAGCGGCCCCGAGACCAGGTACTGCAGCGTGTTGGAGGCCAGACTGGTCACCAGGAACAGCGCCAGGAAGCGCCCCCGGCCATCCATCCACTCCACCTGGCTGGCCAGGAACCACAGCATCACAGAGTTGAACAGGATATGCATCAGGCTGAAGTGGAGGAAATCCGGCGACACGAGTCGCCAGATCTGGCCACTGGCAAGGCTGCCCGTCAGGGCGTCCAGCCGCTGCGCGAACGTCTGCCAGTCGTGATAGCGAGGGTCCACGTACATGAAGACCGCGGACATGATGTTTTCCCCAAGCCCGGTCAGCCAGGCGACCACCGCGGCCACAATGATCAGCCCGAACACCATCGGTGAATGCCTGGGTGCCGGTTGCCAGCGACCACCACGGAACGGCGCCCGGCTGGCCTGGTTCACCCGGTCACGGACATCGTCCCGGGTCATGTACTGCTCCAGCGCGGCCAGCACCGGTTCCTCATGGTCGGGGTTGTCCAGCCACAGCACCTGGACATCGGACTCCCGGGTGATCTGGTGTTTCACCCCCTGGTGTCCCAGCCAGGTGCTGAACCCGGACAGGTCGTCCCCGGTCTCCAGTTCCTTGATTCGATGCAAGCCTCTTACCTCGCGACGCTGTCTTCGGTCTGGGGAGCGCCGCTGATTTCCGGGCGCTCCACGTTCACGTAGACGAACTTCTCGGGTAACAGTTCCCGTTCGTCGTCCAGGCGGTAGGCCACCAGCTTGCCGTATTTCACGGCACTGTAATCCAGGCAGGCTACATTGGGTTTCAATGGGGCGGGCTCGCCCTCCATCCAGTAGTGACCCACAAAAACCGGGCGTTCGCCAAGGGGATACCGGATGATCTCCGATCGTTCCTTCTCGGATAGCTCGCGGCGGGCCACCTCCTCCGGCAACGGGTCGGGCTGGAACACCACATCACCATAGGTGCGGGGATCGTCGGCCCAGAATTTGGTGCGGAAGAACCTGCGGGTGTAGCCATCCCGCCCGGTGATGGTCGTGCCATCCGGCAGGGGCAGGTCCGTGCCCCGCAGCAGCGTATCCATGACCTGTCCGGCGAAGGACTCGATGGCCGCCGACGCATGCAGGAAATCCTCGTCGATACAGGGGCTGCCCTGGGATTCCAGGAACTGGCGAATCAGACGCTCGTCCCAGCAGGCATGTACCACCCGGAAGCGCTCCTCCTCGATGAACAGTGGCAGGGTGTAGAACCATTCCAGGAATTCGTTCCATTCCTGGGGATGGTGATCGAACTGCTCCAGGGTTTCCTGGATCAGTCGGTTATGGCGCGCATTGTGCTCCCGCAGGAACTCCTTGCCACTGCCTGGCCGGGCCCGGGTGCAATAGCCCAGGGCGTTGTATTCATGGTTGCCCATGACGATCCGGGCGGAGCCATGCTCCACCATGTCTCTGACCAGGTGCAGCGCCTCGCGGATCCGGGGGCCCCGGTCAATGATGTCGCCGATAAAGATCGCCTGGCGCCGGTCATGCTGGTAGACGCCGTTGCGCTTGCGGTATCCCATCTGCTGCAACAGGTGTTCAAGGGTACGGGCGCAGCCATGGATATCGCCGATGATGTCGTAGCCCCGGGAGGCCGGTCTTACACTTGCCATGATTAACTCGCTGCTATCTCGCTGGCCCAACCGAGTTTCTCGCGGCAGGTGGCGTAGAAATTGTGATCCTTGGGATGGATCAGGCGGATCTTGAAGGGCTTCTTGGTGATACGGATGATATCCCCCGGGGCACAGGCGATGTCCATCTGGCCATCAAAGCTGATCTGGGGATAGGTCTCATTGGTGTCGCCGATCACCAGTTTGATCTCACTCTTGCCATCCACCACGATGGGCCGGCTGCTCAGGGTATGGGGAAACATGGGCACCAGCACCACCGCATCCAGCTTGGGGTGCATGATGGGCCCGCCGGCGGACAGGGAATAGGCCGTGGAACCGGTGGGGGTGGACACGATCAGTCCGTCGGACCGCTGGCTGTACACGAAATGGCCGTCGATATAGAGATCGAACCCGATCATCCGGGTGGACTTGCCCGGGTGCAACACCACATCATTCAGGGCACTGCCGTAACCCAGTGGCTGCCCGTCCCGCTCCAGGTTGCCATCCAGCAGGAAGCGGTTCTCCTCGATATATTCGCCCCGCAGTACCTTTTCCAGACGCGCTTCCAGCTCCGAGGGAGAGATGTCGGTGAGGAATCCCAGGCGACCTCGGTTGACCCCGAGGATCGGAATCTTGGACTTGGCCAGCTCCCGGGCCGCCCCCAGCAGGCTGCCATCACCGCCGACGACGATGACCAGGTCGCAGATTTCACCCAGCAGCTTCTTGCTGGCCACCTGAAGGCCGTGACCGGGCAGCATGCCCGCCGTGTCCTGCTCCAGGATCACCTGGTAGTTTTCATTGAGCAGGTAGGTCTTGAGGGACCTCAGCGTTTCGACCACCTTGACACTGCCCATGCGGCCGATAACACCGATATTCCTGAATTGATCCATTAACTCTCTCAGTCTGTCAGTCGCGATGTCTGGAAGCGTCCGGGGACCAGAGATTGGCTGGCCCATTCCCGGAAGCCTCCCATCATCTTAACGAATTACGGATCAATTCTGAAAAAGATTGTCCGGTGGTCAAGGTCGGTGAAGGTTAACGGTGATCGTCGCAACGGTCGTGCACGCCCGCCTCGAACTCGCCGGGCTGGCTGATCCGCAGGACCGGCTGGCCACAGGTCTGCCCTTTCTTCTTGCCCGGGGCACGGCAGACGGGGTTCTCGTAGTGGTCCAGCCAGCGACGGTAGTCCGGTTCCGAGAGTCCACACTTTTCCGCCGCGTAGCCGGTGGGGTTCTCGAAATAACGGCGGAGGTCGTTGTAGGGCAGGGTCAGGTGACCGACACCAGCGTGGTAGCCCACCAGGAAAACCTTCTGGTCCTGCAACTGGCGAATCAGGCTGTCCTCGTCCGGGGCCTTGTTGCGGGCCTCATTCAGGGCCTGCTCCAGTTCCCGGGTGAGTTCCCCCATACTGTCCAGCTCCCGCTGTTTGCGCTCCAGTTGCTCGCGCAGCAGGACCACTTCCGCCTGGGCGGCTTCCTCCATACCCTGGGGCGCCTCCGACGCTGCCGCCCGGGCCTCATCCAGCTGCTGGCGCAACTCCTCCACCTGGAGGTCCCGGCGCTCCAGGCGCTTCTTCACCTTCTTCGCATCGAGCCTGGTCCGTTCCAGCTTCCGTTCCAGCTCGGTCATCTTTTCCTGCCAGGCGCGATGTTCGAGCCTCTGTTCCCGCTGCATGGCCGCCAGGGAATCCCGGTGGGCGCCCTGCAGGGTCTTGATACGCAACCGCTGCTCACGAATCATGTGGGCCAGCCGGTTCCGCTGGGCCCTGGCCTCCTGGCTGGCGACCTCGGCGTCCGGCTTACCCAGCGCGGTACGCAACACGGGGATCTGCTCGTCGTCGGACGAACTCTTGCGCTTGTACTTGAGATGGTTGGCCGTCACGGCCTTGCGGATGGTCTGGAAGTGGTTGGACCCCGGCGTCATGTCCGGATCCCAAAGCTCGGACTGGTAGCGCTTCTCGGGACACAGACTGCGGCAGACCAGACGGATGGGCCCCGCCCCCATATCCGGGCCGGCCGAGCCCTTCATGACCAGTGCCTCCACCGGAATGTTCCAGTGACTGTCAGCGCGCCCTTCCTCGTCAAAGTAGATCCGGAAGAACACCAGCCCCCGCACCAGCAGGTCGGTACCGATCTGCACGAACACTGCCTGCACGTCGGTGTCCGCCAGGTCCGACAGGCCCACGTAGCCGTCCAGGAAGGCGTCAAATTCGGTGGCCCGCATCTGACGCGCCACCTCGATACCATCCATGAGGAAAACGGCGGAATATCCTTCTTCGGATGGATCGGCTAGAGCCATTTAAACCCTCCGGCTAAAAGAAACCTGAGTTACCAAATATTGTGACGTCAGAGAGGTCACAACATTGCATCGGAACATCTCAGTGTGACGACCAGCGTCCATTTTAGCCAGAGGGAGTCACTATCGGCAGCAGGGAACTGTGAGAATTTGTGATTGACTACCGCGGAACGGGCCGCCGATATCGGCGACCCGTCTCCAACGGATACAGGTTATAGCGAGGCGGCCAGCCGGCTGCCCTGATCAATCGCGCGCTTGGCATCCAGCTCGGCCGCTACATCCGCACCGCCGATCAGGTGCACCGGCAGGTTGCTTCCCTCCAGTGCCGACTGGAGCTCGCGCAGGGGATCCTGGCCAGCGCAGACCACAATACTGTCCACGGCCAGCACCCGGTCCTCCGCATTCTCGCCCTTACCGGCGATGGACACATGCAGCCCCTCGTCATCGATCCGCCGGTAGGTGACGCCCGGTACCATGTGCACGCCCTTCATCTTCAGGGCGGAACGGTGGATCCAGCCGGTGGTCTTGCCCAGCCCCTTGCCCACCTTGGACGTCTTGCGCTGCAGCAACCAGATCTCCCGCGCCGGTGGCGTCACGTCCGCACTGACACCTTCGACACCGCCGCGATGCTCAACCGACAGGTCCACGCCCCACTCCTTCATGAAGGCATGCTTGTCCAGGGATACCGACGCCCCCTGATGCACCAGGAACTCCGACACATCGAACCCGATGCCACCGGCGCCAATCACCGCCACCCGTTCGCCAATAGGCTTACGACCGGTCAGGGCATCGATATAACTCACCACCCTGGGATGGTCGATACCCTCGATCTCTGGCGTGCGAGGCTTGATACCAGTGGCCAGAACCACCTCGTCAAACCCGCCCTCACGCAGGGTATCGGCGTCAACCCGCGACCCCAGACGCACATCCACGTCAAGCTTCGCCAGCATGACGCGGTAATAGCGGAGGGTTTCGTGGAATTCCTCCTTGCCGGGAATCCGCTTGGCCAGGTTGAACTGCCCGCCGATCTCGTCAGCGGAGTCGAACAACGTCACCTTGTGCCCGCGCTGGGCAGCCACGGTGGCAAAGGCCAGACCGGCAGGACCGGCGCCAACCACCGCCAGTTTCCGGGGGCTTTCCGTCGGGGTGTAATTGAGCTCGGTCTCATAACAGGCGCGGGGATTCACCAGGCAACTGGTCAGCTTGCCGCTGAAGGTATGGTCCAGGCAGGCCTGGTTGCAGCCAATGCAGGTATTGATTTCCTCGGCCCGGTCTTCCGCCGCCTTGTTCACCAGATCCGCATCCGCCAGGAACGGCCGGGCCATGGACACCATGTCCGCCTCGCCGGTGGCGAGGATCTGCTCCGCCACGTCCGGCATATTGATGCGGTTGGTGGTCACCAGCGGAATACTGACTTCCTTCTTCATCCGCGCCGTGACTTCAGTAAACGCGCCCCGGGGCACGGATGTGGCAATGGTGGGCACCCGCGCCTCATGCCAGCCGATGCCGGTATTGATGATGGTGGCACCGGCCTTCTCGATGGCCTTACCCAGTTGCACCACCTCTTCCCAGGTACTGCCCTCTTCCACCAGGTCCAGCATGGACAGGCGGTAGATAATGATGAAATTGGGGCCAACCCTCTCCCGCACCCGCCGAACGATCTCCAGGGGCAGGCGGATACGATTCTCGTAACTGCCACCCCAACCGTCGGTGCGCTTGTTGGTACGGGCAACGATAAACTGGTTAATGAAGTAGCCCTCGGAGCCCATGATCTCGACACCGTCGTATCCGGCCCGCTGGGCCAGGGCCGACGCGGTCACATAATCCTCGATCTGCTTCTCGATCCCGGCCTCATCCAGCTCATTGGGCGTGAACGGGTTGATCGGCGCCTGCACGGCAGACGGCGCCACCAGTTGCGGATGATAGGCGTAACGACCGGCATGGAGGATCTGCATGCAAATGGTGCCTTCGGCCTCATGCACGGCCTGGGTAATCACCTTGTGCTGATCCGACTCTTCCTCCGTGGTCATCTTCGCGGCGCCGGGGCCGACACTGCCCTCCACATTAGGGCCGATGCCCCCGGTCACGATCAGCCCGGCACCACCACGGGCCCGCTCGGCGTAGAAGGCGGCCAGACGCTCAAAACCATTGGGGCGCTCTTCCAGCCCCAGGTGCATGGAGCCCATCAGGGTCCGGTTACGGAGCGTGGTAAAACCCAGATCCAGAGGGGCCAGCAAATGGGGATACCGGGCCTTGCCCGGTTGTTGTGAAGCGGTCATGCGGGGTCTCTCTTAATCAATTTTAGTTTTTGGCGGCACCACCCAGGTTCGAGGTTCGGTGCCGGGGGCCGTTTTCCGGGACCTTCAAAAACATGGACGTTTTTGAAGAGCCTCCATGGACGGATCCACGGCGTGTCCCGGAAAACGGCACCCGGTGCCGGACCATGTCCCCGGATTCGCAATCTTGGCTGCTTTCACCAGGTGATGAACAAGGCGCCCATGTTCAGGATTCGACTAAAGTAGAGGTTCGGCCGATCAGGCTCAAGACTTACCGGACAATTTTTGCGACAGGTAAAAAACAAACAGGAACAACTACCCAAGACCAGGGGAGCTTCCAAACAGGAAAATCAAAGGGGACATGAAAGGGGGAGAAAAATGGCGGAGCGGACGGGACTCGAACCCGCGACCCCCGGCGTGACAGGCCGGTATTCTAACCAACTGAACTACCGCTCCGCGATCTGTTGCCACCCACCTGAAACCGAAGGAGTGGATCTGGCTGAGCCCGTCTGCGTGACTGCTCTGTGACAACGTGGGCGCATTATAAAGATGGCTCCGGGCATGTCAACGCTTTCCTGAAAACTTTTTCCAGAGCCTCCCTGAACCGGTTACTCCGCACTCAACTCAGCCGTCGCCGGAGCCACTGGCAGGGTAAAGAAGAACACCGCCCCCTGCCCCTCCGGACGCTCAAAACCGATCTCGCCCCCCTGAGCCTGAATCAGGGAACGACACAGGGTCAAACCGATCCCCATCCCCTCCTTCTTGGTGGTAAAGAACGGC
Source organism: Marinobacter shunpengi (assembly GCF_045449715.1). NCBI lineage: Bacteria > Pseudomonadati > Pseudomonadota > Gammaproteobacteria > Pseudomonadales > Marinobacteraceae > Marinobacter > Marinobacter shunpengi. Next base: position 171,578 of record NZ_JBJJLA010000010.1, read on the forward strand.
AGGAACAGCTTCTGTTCGGCGTCTTCGGGCAGGCCTTCACCATGGTCCCGGACCTCGATGCGGACCATGGTGTCGTCCAGCATTCGGGCATTCACCTCCACCGGTTCCACGGAGCCCGCCCCCCGGGTGGACTCCAGCGCGTTGCGGATCAGGTTCAGGGCCACCTGCTGTACCTGGACGGGGTCCGCCAGGACATCCGGCACCTCATCCGCCACAACCACCTCGACACCACCGTCGTTATTGCGGGCATCCACCTCCGCAAACTGGCGGGTTTCCTCCAGCAAGGCAGCTACCGACAGTACCTCCTTGCCCACCGCCGGCTTGCGGACAAACCCGCGAATACGCCTGACCACCTCACTGGCCCGGTGGGATTGGGCTTCAATCTTTTCCAGGGTCTGTGACAGCAGTTCCGGATCGGGTTCATCGGTCCTGAGCATACGCAGGGCAACGCGGGCGTAATTGGTAATGGCGGTCAGGGGCTGGTTCACCTCATGGGCAAAGCCGGCAGCCATTTCCCCCATGGTGGCCATGCGGGAGGCATGGGCAAGCTGGTCCCGCTGCTCCTGCACCAGGTTACGGGCGTCTTCCAGGGCCTGCTCGTTCTCCAGTTCGGTGGTGATATCCCGGAATACCACCACCGCGCCGGTCAGGCGGTCCCCTTCCTTCTTGGGCGTGGCCCGGTATTCGGCGGGGAAGCCGGAGCGGTCGGCCCGGTACATGGTGACGTTACGCTGATGTTCGGCAATTCCCTGACGACAGGTGGCCTGCACCGGCAACCCGTCGGCAGCATCCTCCGATGGATGCCACAGGGCTCCGGAACAGGGACGGGGCTGATGGAAGTGAAGCTCGAAAAAATTCTGGCCGATCAGCTTTTCCACGCTGCAACCGCTGATCATGGCCGCCGCCGGGTTGGCAAAGACAATATCGCCCTCGGCATCCAGCCCGTAGATGCCTTCGCTGATGGCATTGAGGATACGGGTCTGGTCGCTTTCCAGTTCCCGGTTGCGCTCCTGCAGGGTCCGCTCAAGGCGTATGACGCGGGCGTGGGTGCCCACCCGGGCGATCACCTCCTGGGCCTGAAAGGGTTTGGAGATATAGTCGGCACCCCCAAGGGAGAACCCCTTGAGCTTGGCATCCACATCGTCCAGGGCCGACAGGAAAACCACGGCGGAATCCGCGGTGACCGGGTCCGCCTTCAGACGCTCGCATACCTGGTAGCCGTCCAGGTCCGGCATCATGATATCCAGCAGGATGACTTCGGGCCGGTGACGGGATGCCAGGGTCAGTGCTTTCTTGCCATCGTTGGCAATCAGCAGATGATAACCACGATCCTTGAGGGTTTCGTACAGGACCTTGAGGTTCTGGGCATTGTCGTCAACAAGTAGCACCGTGGACTCGGTGCTGGCCTGGTCAGTCATAGGTTACAGCCGGTTGCGGGAATAGGTTCATGATGAACCGCCGTTCATCCGACGTCGATAAGGTCCTTTACGGACAGCACCATGCGAACCAGGTGGGCCAGGGAGTGGGTACCCATCTTGTGCATCACCCGTGAACGGTGGATCTCAACGGTGCGCTGGCTGATCTCAAGCTCAATGGCAATCACTTTGTTGGCCTGGCCGGCAATCATCCGCTCCATGATCTCGGTCTCACGGGGCGTCAGGGTCTTGATGCGGCGGACGATCTCCTGTCGCTCTCCCAGGGTCTTGCGCTGCTCCCGGTCCTGCTCCAGGGCGGACTCGATTTTCTCAAGGAGGGCCTCTTCCCGGTAGGGCTTCTGGATAAAGTCCACGGCGCCTTCCTTCATGGCATCTACAGCCAGGGGCACATCACCGTGGCCCGTCACGAAGATAATGGGCAACAGCGAATGACGGGCGTTGAGCTTCTTCTGCAGCTCCATGCCATCCATGCCGGGCATGCGGATATCCAGCACGATGCAGCCGGCCATCTCTTCCGAATAATCGCCGAGGAAGTCCGTGGCACTGGGATAGGTCTTCACCGCCTTGCCATCGGATTTCAGCAGCAACTCGAGAGAGTCACGTACCGCCTCATCGTCCTCAACCACGTATACGGTTTGCTGGATATCGGTCATTCCTGTAGCTCCTGTCGTTATTTTACCCTGACCCGTTTGTACCCTGACCCATCGCGCCCTTTGGAAGGCCGCTTCCGAATGGCATCCGCCGGAGTTTCCCAAGAGGTTAATGGATCGTGGAATCCTTTGCAGCCCCTTCATGCTCACGACGTTCATGCTCCCGCATGTCGGACAGGCGACGGGCAATGGCACCAAAGAGGCTACCACGGGGGTATTGGCCCTTGCGGTCGGCGACGCCCGCCGGCTTGCCCATCAACAGTTCCACCGCCTCCTCCACCGTATTGACGGCGTAGATGCGGAACTGCCCAGCCCTGACCGCTTCCACCACCTGGCTGTCCAGCATCAGGTTCTGCACATTGGTGGCCGGCACAATCACACCCTGGGTGCCGGTCAGTCCCTTGATACGACAGGTCTCGAAGAATCCCTCCACCTTCTCATTGGCACCGCCGATCGGCTGCACCTCGCCAAACTGGTTCATGGAGCCGGTAATGGCCAGATCCTGGCGCACCGGCACCCCGGACAGGGCCGAAACCAGCGCACACAGCTCCGCCACCGACGCACTGTCGCCGTCCACCTCGCCATAGTTCTGTTCGAAGGTCAGGCTGGCAGACAGGTGCATGGGATCCTGGGCGGCAAACCGGGACGACAGCCAGGCACTGAGGATCATCACCCCCTTGGAATGAATGTTACCGCCCAGCTTGGCATCACGCTCAATATCCAGCACATCCCCGTCACCGTAGTAACAGGTGGCCGTCACACGGTTTGACAGGCCGAACTCAAAACCACCGGTGGACAGCACGGACAACGCATTAACCTGCCCCACACATTTGCCCTCGGTGGTGACCAGGGTGGTACCGTCGCGGATCGAATCGTAGAACTGGTCCCGGATGCGACTGCTGCGGTAACGGGCGCTCTCCAGGGCCTGTTCCACATGTTTGTCCTGGATCAGTCGCGCATTGGCCTGACGGGCCCAGTAGTCCGACTCCCTCAGCAGGTTGGCAATATCGGCGGCATGAAGCGAGAGCCTGTCCTGGTGTTCGGCGGTACGGGAGCTGTATTCGATCACCCGGGCCACGGCCTTGCGGTCACAGTGCAGCAGTCCCTTTTCATAAACCAGGCTGGCGATGAACTTGGCATAGAGCAACTGACTTTCCGGGGTGCGACGCATCTCGTTCTCGAAATCCGCAGTCACCCGGAACAGCTCCGCGAATTCGGGATCGTATTCCTGCAGCAGCATCCAGGTTTCCCGGTCACCGAACAGGACGATCTTCACATCCAGCGGAATCGCCTCCGGTTCCAGGGAAATGGTGCCCGACAGGGTCAGCTCCCGCTCCAGGGAGTTGATCATGATGGACCTGCTGCGCAAGGCCCTTTTAAGGCCATCCCAGACGAAGGGCTGCTCCAGTACCTTGATGGCGTCCATCAGCAGGTAGCCACCATTGGCCTTGTGCAGGCTGCCGGGGCGGATCAGGGAATAGTCCGTGAATACGGTGCCCTTGAAGGTCACGTTCTCCACGTAGCCAAACAGGTTGTGATAGGTAGGGTTGTCTTCCACCACCACCGGCACCTCATCGCTCTTCTGGTGCACCAGCAGGTTCACCAGGTAGCGACGGGGCATCTTCTTGTCCAGGGAGGCATAGGCGATGGCCGCCTGGTCCTCGTTGTCATCCAGGAAGATGTCCAGGTTTTCGGCCAGGTCCTTGCGAACGGCTTCGAGATAGTCCACCACATCCGGCTCTTTCTCGTAGCGTTTGACCAGCTCGTCGATCTGGTGACCGGAAATGGACTCCAGGGTTTCCTGGTTCAGAGCCTGCTGCTTTTCCGCATATTCCTGCTCCCAGTCCGCAATCTTGCGCACCGCCTGCCGCAGTTTCTTCTCCAGCTTGTTGATGTCCTCTTCGAATTTGTTGCGCTGGGCTTCGCTCAGCCCGGCAAAGGTCTCCGCCGTGTGGGGTTCGTCACCGTTCATGGCCACCAGCCGGTAACCACCAGGCGTGGTGAGGGTCAGGCTGACTTTCTTGCGCTTGGCCTGGTTGGCCACCTTTTCCAGCTCATCCTCCTGCTTCTTGCCATACTCCCCCTTGAGCTGTTCGGCACGCTCCAGGAAGCTGTCACTGTCGAAGGTCTGGGGAATCATCTTTACCAGGCGGGACATGAGCTTTTCCATGTCCTGCTTGAGATTGCCACCCTCCCCGGCCGGCAGGCGGATCATCCGAGGCACCCGGGGATCGTCGAAATTGGCCACATAGCACCAGTCATGGATGCGGTGGTCCTCGTCCACATGATGCTCCAGGTAGCGCAGCATCATGGTGCGCTTGCCCAGGCCATTGCGACCGACGGCGTACACGTTGTAGCCGCCGTGGGGCATGTTGAGCGCAAAGCGTACGGCTTCCTGGGCGCGGTTCTGGCCAACGATCTCAGCCAGGGGATCCAACTGTCGGGTGGTCTTGAAGGGGAGGTCCTTTAGAACGCAAGCCTTGTAAAGCTGATTCAGGGGCAAAGCCTTCAATGTGATGTCCTGTTGTTCTCGAATGAGTGGTCACAAGTTCCCAGCATAGTGGCAAGTGACGTTACTGTCTGCCGGGGAAACCGGCCATTCTAGGCTGTTCTGCCACATCTGTCGCCTGTGCCGTAACAGGGCGCCAGGAATGCGTACCGGTGCACGTTTCTTGCTTGTTTCTTGCTAGCGCACCCCGGTACAGGCTAAAGATCGTCCGGGCGGGGCCGATAAACAGGAGTGACCAACTACCAGAACTCGGCCACACACTGATATTCCGCAGTCGACCAGAGTGGTCAGGGAATCATTTTTCAGGGAGATCAATAACGTGGAAATCCTCAAGACGTTTGCCCACTCGCTGACGGCACTCGACCGACCGGCCAGGACACCCGCCAGGGAAGTGGTCCGTGTGGATGACACCCGGCCAGCGCCTGCCGAACCGGTAAGGGATCGCCGGGTGCAACCGGACCGGCGTCGCCGCCAGGAAGCCTTCAAGGGCCCCGACAGGCGCCGGAAAAGCAGCCGGCGACGCCCGATGCTGCTGCACCCACGAACCGGCGAGGAAACCAGCCTGGAAGACCGGCGCGGGCGTAACCTCCGCACCAGTGCCTGAGCCCCCAACAGGGCGGTTACAGCAACCCGGCATCCAGGCTGGCCGCCATGGCCATGCCGAGGTCATGGCACTGACCCACGAATTCCTCCCGGAATTCGCCACGGCACAGCACAGGCTCCTGCACCTGACGCCAGCGTAATCCGGTGGTGATGCTATCGATCGCCCGGTGGGTGCCGGTGCCATCGCGGCCGGCGCGGATATAAAACGTGAAAGGCAGGCCCTGGGTCTTTTCCAGGCAGGGGTAGTAGCTTCGGTCGAAGAAATCCTTCAGGGCACCACTCATGTACCCGAGATTTTCCGTGGTGCCCAGCACAATGGCGTCGCACCACAATACGTCATCCGGACCGGCATCCAGGGGCGCCAGTACCCTGACCTCGACATTCTCGATGTCCGGGTGACTGGCTCCCTCGGCAACGGCTTCCCTGAGCCGCTGCGTGTTGGGTGAGGGAGCATGGGCGACAATCAGCAGTTTCTTTACGTTTGCCATGGCTCCTCCCGATCCGATGGACAAATCAGAGCAGTTCGCCGTTGGCTTCTTCCTCTTCAGCGGTTGCCGGCTCCTTGTCCTTGGGTACGGGCTTGGGCATCAACTTATCGCGAATGGCGGTTTCAATCTCGGTGGCAATGTCCGGATTCTCCTCCAGGAACTTGGCGGCATTAGCCTTGCCCTGGCCGATCTTGTCGCCCTTGTAGGCGTACCAGGCACCGGACTTGTCCACGAACCCTTCCTTGACTCCCATGTCCACCACTTCCGCCATGTGGTAAATACCCTTGCCGTACATGATCTGGAACTCGGCCTGCTTGAACGGCGGCGATACCTTGTTCTTCACCACCTTGACCCGGGTGTCGTTACCCACCACCTCGTCACCTTCCTTGACGGAGCCGATGCGGCGGATATCCAGGCGCACTGAGGAATAGAACTTGAGGGCGTTACCGCCGGTGGTGGTCTCCGGGCTGCCAAACATCACGCCGATCTTCATACGGATCTGGTTGATGAATACCAGCAGACAGTTGGCGTGTTTGACGTTGCCGGTAAGCTTGCGCAGGGCCTGGGACATCAGACGAGCCTGCAGACCCACATGGCTGTCGCCCATTTCCCCTTCGATTTCCGCTTTCGGAGTCAGCGCCGCAACGGAATCGACGATGATGACGTCTACCGCGTTCGAACGCACCAGCATGTCGGCAATTTCCAGTGCCTGCTCACCGGTATCCGGCTGGGATACCAGCAGATCGTCCACATTCACACCGAGCTTTTCGGCGTAAACCGGGTCCAGAGCATGCTCTGCGTCGATGAAGGCACAGGTTTTATCATCTTTCTGGGCTTCGGCGATCACCTGGAGGGTCAGGGTGGTTTTACCGGAGCTTTCCGGGCCATAGATTTCACAGATCCGGCCATAGGGCAAGCCGCCGATACCCAGGGCCACGTCCAGGCCAAGTGAGCCGGTGGAAACCGCCGGAATGGCTTCCCGGGGCTGGTCGCCCATTTTCATGACGGCGCCCTTGCCGAACTGGCGTTCAATCTGGCTCAGTGCCGCGTTCAGTGCTTTGTTGCGATTGTCTTCCATCAGTGCAAACCCTCAATGTTTCCGACTGTCCCGGACCACTTTACTGTATACTTGAACAGTATTAAACCACAGTCCTGATCCCAGACCAACCCCATTCAGAAAATCCCCTTTGCAGGGTCGTGTGCAACGCCGGATCAGAGCGTCTGGACGTAATCCGTCAGCCCCTGCAACGCATAGACCACGCTCTGCCGCCGGACCGCATCGCGGTCACCGTCGAAGTGGCAACGATGCGCCACGATACCACTGGTCGGCGCCCCCCAGGCGAACCAGACCGTGCCCACCGGCTTGCCCTCGCTGCCCCCGCCAGGACCCGCCACGCCACTGGTGGCAATGGCAAAATCCGCACCGGTCGCCTTTACCGCACCCGCCACCATCTGCCGTACCACCGGCTCGCTGACGGCGCCATGCTGTTCCAGGTTTTCGGCTGAAACGTGCAACAGCTCACGTTTCATGCCGTTGCTGTAGGTCACCAGGCCACCGAGGACATAGTCCGACGAGCCTGGCCGGTCGGTCAGGGCCTTTACGATCCAGCCACCGGTACAACTCTCCGCCGTCACCATGGTCTGCCCCCGCAGGGAAAGGAGGTCACCCAGGTGGTTGGCCGCCTGCTCCATGGTCGAGTCTTTCAACATCCGCAGCCTCCTCGTTTCATCCAGCGTCATATTTTCTTACAATCCGGTGGCCCTGTCTGCGAGCAACAATATCGCTACGGTGTGGTTCGCTATCACGCAGTCTTCGGGGCACCGGCTTTTAGCCGATTCTACACCGGGATTTCTCAGACTCCACCAACTGGGCGCACATTACATGTCGGCAGCACAGAACGACCTTTCCAGGCACACCCCCATGATCCGCCAGTACCTGAAGATCAAGGGGGAGCACCCCAATGAACTGCTGTTCTACCGTATGGGGGATTTCTACGAGCTGTTCTATGATGACGCCAAAAAGACCGCTGAACTGATCGATATCACCCTGACTGCCCGGGGCCAGTCCGGCGGCAACCCGATTCCCATGGCGGGAGTGCCCTACCATGCTGCCGAGAACTACATCGCCCGCCTGGTTCGCGCCGGCCAGTCCATCGCCATCTGTGAGCAGATCGGCGACCCGGCTACCGCCAAGGGCCCGGTGGAGCGCAAGGTGGTGCGCATCATTACCCCGGGCACCCTCAGCGACGAGGCCTTCCTGGAAGACCGCCGCGACAACCTGTTGCTGTCCATCTTCCATCACCGGGAAGGGTTTGGCATTGCCACCCTGGACATTTCCAGTGGCCGCTTCGCCGTCTCGGAGATCGAGGGCACCGACGCCCTGCAGGAAGAGATCCAGCGACTGCGCCCGGCGGAAGTGCTGATCAGCGAGGATTTCCCCTTCGAGGACCTGCTGGACGGTCTCAGCGGTATTCGTCGCCAGGGGCCCTGGCTGTTCGAGGCGGAAACCGCCCACCGCCTGCTGACCCAGCAGTTGCAGGTGCGGGACCTCACCGGCTTTGGCTGTGAGGACCTGACCCTGGCCATCTGCGCTGCCGGCTGCCTGCTGCAGTATGCCCGGGAAACCCAGCGCACCGCCCTGCCCCATATCCGCAAGCTGACGCGGGAACGGCGGGAAGACGCGGTGGTACTGGACGCCACCAGCCGTCGCAACCTGGAAATTGACACCAACCTGCTGGGCGGACATCAGCACACCCTCGCCTGGGTCATGGACCGCACCGCCACTGCCATGGGCGCCCGCCAGTTGCGCCGCTGGCTCAACCGCCCGCTACGGGATTCGGAACAGGTCTACCAGCGTCAGCACGCGGTGGCCGCCCTGCTGGATGGCTTTCACTACGAGCCGGTGCACGACCTGCTCAAACGGGTGGGCGATATTGAACGCATCCTGGCCCGGGTTGCCCTGCGCTCCGCCCGCCCCCGGGACCTGGCCCGCCTGCGGGATGCCTTCGCTGCCCTGCCCGACCTGCAACAGGCGCTCAGGCCGGTCAGCTCCCACCACGTGGTCAGGCTGGCCAGTCTGATCAGTGAGTATCCCGAACTGGCGGACTTGCTGGAACGGGCCATCATCGACAACCCGCCAGTGGTCATCCGCGACGGCGGCGTGATCCGGGAAGGTTTCGATGATGAGCTGGACGACCTGCGCAATATCAGCGAGAACGCCGGCCAGTTCCTGCTGGACGTGGAGACCCGGGAGCGGGAACGCACCGGCATCACCACCCTGAAAGTGGGCTACAACCGGGTGCACGGCTACTACATCGAGATCAGCCGCGCCCAGTCGGACCAGGCGCCGGTGGACTATATCCGCCGCCAGACCCTGAAGAATGCCGAACGCTTCATCACCCCGGAACTGAAGGAGTTCGAGGACAAGGCCCTGAGCGCCAAGAGTCGCGCCCTGGCCCGGGAAAAAGGCCTGTACGACCAGTTGCTGGAAACTCTTGCAGAACAGTTGCCACAACTCCAGGACAGCGCCCAGGCACTGGCGGAACTGGACGTACTCGCCAACTTCGCCGAGCGGGCCACCAGCCTGCGGTTTACCGCACCGGAATTCCGCGAGACACCGGGCCTGGATATCGACGCCGGCCGGCACCCGGTGGTGGAACAGTTGCTGGACGAACCCTTCGTGCCCAATAACGTGCTGATGGACGAACAGCGGCGGATGTTGGTGATCACCGGCCCCAACATGGGGGGTAAGTCCACCTATATGCGCCAGACCGCCTTGATAGCCCTGCTCGCCTACTGCGGCAGTTTCGTACCGGCGGACCGGGCGGTACTGGGCCCGGTGGACCGGATCTTCACCCGCATGGGGTCCTCCGACGACATCGCCGGTGGCCGCTCCACCTTCATGGTGGAAATGACCGAAACCGCCAACATCCTCCACAACGCCAGTCGTCACAGCCTGGTACTGATGGACGAGGTGGGCCGGGGCACCAGCACCTTCGACGGTCTGTCCCTGGCCTGGGCCACCGCGGAACACCTGGCACGGGAGGTGGGCTGCTATACCCTGTTCGCCACTCACTATTTCGAGCTGACCCAGCTGGCCGACCAGCTCGACCACGCGGTGAACGTACACCTGACCGCCACCGAGCACGACGACAGCATTGTCTTCCTGCATACGGTCCATGACGGACCCGCCAGCCAGAGCTACGGCCTCCAGGTAGCGCAACTGGCGGGGGTTCCCCAATCGGTGATTAGTCATGCCCGGTCCCAGTTGCAGCGCCTGGAGGGCAACCGCCAGGAGCCGGTGACCCTGTCCGCCTCGACACCTGCGGAGCCACGGCCCGCCAGTGCTCCACAAGCCGGCGTTTTCCAGGGGGACATGTTTGCCAGCCTGGAACCCAGTGCCGTGGAGAAGGCCCTGTCGGAACTGGACCCGGATGATCTGACACCCAGACAGGCGCTGGAACAACTCTACGAACTGCGTAAACTGGCCAACACAAAGGGATAGCAACAGGCCTGAAAACCCGCCCTCATAAGGTTATAGCCCCGTAACGCTTGCGGGGCGGGCGGGTGCTCCCTACAATATCGGCCTCCAATTACCAATGATCAGAACGAAGGGTGGCGGTCGCCCTCCACGACAGGCCCCGGATCGGGACCTGTCCCAGGCGATAACACCAGAACCACCCCACTGATGAGACAGACCACCAGACCAGGAATCTGACTATGACGTTTGTGGTTACCGACAACTGCATCAAGTGCAAGTACACGGACTGCGTGGAAGTATGTCCGGTGGACTGCTTCTACGAAGGCCCGAATTTTCTGGTGATTGACCCGGACGAGTGCATCGATTGTGCGCTGTGTGAGCCGGAGTGTCCGGCCGAGGCCATATTCTCCGAAGACGAGTTGCCTGCGGGTCAGGAACCGTTCATCGAGATCAACGCTGATCTGGCCGCCAAATGGGAGAACATCACCGAGAAGAAGGACCCGCTGCCCGACGCGGAAGAGTGGGACGGCAAGCCGGACAAGCTGCAGTATCTGGAGCGCTGATCACGGCAACCCATACCCGGACCGTCCTCAGGACGGGGTCCGGGGGTGGTGACCTGTGAATCAGGAGAAAGGGGGAGCCGGCCGGCTCCCCCTTTTCTGTTTCCGCCTCAGTCTTCGAACCCGTGGTCTTCAGCAGCAAGGGCAAGGCACACACTGCCCGGCCCCAGATAGATGCTGCTGGTGATACCCATCTGGCACAACAGCAGTTCCACCTTGTGGCGGCGGCAGGCTTCGCGCAGCCGATCCAGGCCTGGCAATTGCTCGATTTCCGCCGCCGACATGCCGCACGACAGTGACACGTAGGGCGTCAGCAATCCTGCCTCCACCCGACGGACGGCATAGTCCAGTACCTTCTCCACCGCCGCATCGAAACTCCGGGTCTTGGCGACCGCGGCACCATCCGCGCCGTGCCCCCAGACAATGGGGGTAATGTTCAGGGTCTTGCCCAGGAAGGCACTGACCGCGGAAATGCTCTTCACGTTACGCCGGCGCGCCCGCTCGCGCATGTAGTGCAGGTCGCGGGGAATGGAGCAGGTGTAGATATTGTCGGCAAAGGTCTCCACCTGGTGACGAAGGGCATTCTTTGACAACTTCTGGTCGATGAGCCGCAGGGTATGGGCAGCCATAAGCCCCTGCCCGGCGAATACCTGACCGGTATCGATGACTCGCATGGAAAACGGCCCCGAACGACCAGCCTTCTCGCGGATAGGCTGGTAGCGCGCCATGACCTGGTTCATGGCCAGCGTCGCATTGTCGAAAATTCCACTGCGGGACCGGTCCACCGTTTCACAGAACGCCATGTCGTATTCCGTCACGACCTTTTCCAGGAACAGCTTCTGGATGGATTCGGCGCTGAAAGCCTCCGTTTCCGCGTGATGCCCCTTTAGTAGCAGGCCACGATCATAGAACTCCGCCGTAGTCGCGGGATCATGGTCGTCCACATAGGTCTGACCATTAATGATCGCCGTGAGCGGCAGGATGAAGATATCGTTTTTACGGATAAACTCGGGTGGCAAATCACAGGCCGAGTCCACCATCAAACCAACACGCATAACGCCTCCCGAAGTGCGCCGCTCTGGGGGTAAGCGGCGAGTGGTGTAACAGGAGGCGCTCTTTTACCAGAAAGCGTTCAAGGTTTCAGTGTGATCCTTGTCAACCTTTGATCCAGTGTGACGGATGTCACAGTCGAGTCCGATCAGGCATCGAACTCGTGGTCTTCCGCCGCCAGCGACAGGCAGATGCTGCCCGGACCTATATAGATGCTGCTGGTGATGCCCATACGCGAGAGCAGCAGCTGTACATTGTTCTCTTCACAGACCCTGCGCAGGCGATCCAGCCCTGGCAGCGCCTCAATCTCCTCCCAGCTCATGCCACAGGATATGGACACAATCGGCGCCAGTAGCCCCACTTCCACACGCTGCGCGGCGTAATCCATAACCTTCTCCACAGCGGCGTCCATGGACCGGGTCTTGGCCACCGGTTTGCCGATAACGCCCTTGCCCCAGATAATCGGGGTAATATTGAGGGCCTTACCCAGGAACGCCACGATGCCGGATACGCTCTTGTCACCCCGGCGGCGGGCACGCTCGCGAATGTAACTCAGGTCCTTCGGCACCACACAGATCCAGACCTTTTCCGCAAACTTCTCCACCTCATGGCGGAGTGCGTTCTTGGACAGCCCCTTACCCAGCAGGCTTACCGTGTAGGCAGCCAGCAGCCCCTGACCCGCGAACAGCTGGCCACTGTCGATAACCCGCATGGTGAAATTGCCCTCAACGCCGGCCTTCTCGCGGACGGATTTGGCCTGTGCCATGACCATATTCATGGCTTCGGAGGCATTCTGGTAGATCTGGCTGCGTGAGCGATCCACCGTTTCGCAGATGGCCACGTCGTAGTTGGGCACCACCTTTTCCAGGAAGAGTTCACGAATCTGTGCGGCGGAGAAAGCCTCGGTTTCAGCATGGTGACCCTTGCCCAGCAGCCCCTGCTGATAGAAATCTTCCGTGGTGTCCGGATTGTGGTCGTCAATGAAGGTCTGGTTATCGATTTTCGCGGTCAGCGGCAGGATGAAGATGCCATGCCGGCGAATGAATTCATGGGGTAGGTCGCAGGCGGAGTCCACGATCAGGCCAACTTTCATTACGTCCTCCAGGTTTTTTTGTCGGGCCCGGCTGGTTGGGGGAGCAGGCCCTTGTTGTTATCCACTAAGAACATACAGGTTTGTCTGGAATAGTCGAGCCCGGTCATGGTAACGGGTGACCACCGGGAGTGTCATTTCACAATTGCTTACGTTCTGGCCCCGGAAACCGCCGGTTACCGAGGGTATCGCAGGGCTACCTCGACCGTTATACTGCCGCCCTCCGACCGGACAGGAAGCACAGAACCATGGCCCAGACCTACGATGTCGTCATTATCGGCGCCGGCGCGGCGGGCCTGATGTGTGCCGCCACGGCCGGTTACCGTGGACGTCGGGTGCTGGTGATCGAGCGATCCGCCAAACCCGGCCGGAAGATCCTGATGTCTGGCGGTGGTCGCTGCAACTTCACCAACCTCAACAGCACACCGGCCAACTTCCTGTCCGACAACCCCCATTTCTGCATTTCCGCCCTCAAGCGCTACCGGCCCCAGGATTTCCTGGATCTGGTAGAGCGACATGGCATCGAACATGTGGAAAAGGCAGCAGGACAGCTGTTCTGCCGCGACAGCGCCAAAGACCTTCTGGATATGCTACTGACCGAATGCGAATGGGCCGGTGCGGAGCTACGACTCAAAACCAGCGTGGAATCGGTGACCGACCGCGCCGGAGGGTACCAGCTTCAAACCAGCGGCGGCGCCATCCATTGCGGCGCCCTGGTGATCGCCAGCGGTGGGCTTTCCATTCCCACCATGGGGGCTACCGGCTTTGGCTACGACATCGCACGTCAGTTTGGCCTGCCGGTGCTGCCGACCCGGGCCGGACTCGTGCCCTTCACGCTTCACCCGGAGCTCAGGGAGCAGCTTGCGCCCCTGGCCGGCCTGAGCTGCCCGGTGGACGTCCACTGCAACGGCGAGCACTTCCGTGAGCCCATGCTGGTCACTCACCGGGGACTGAGCGGTCCCTCCATGCTACAGATATCCAGCTTCTGGCATCCGGGCGACCCGCTGTCCATCGACCTGCTACCAGGGCGGGACGTACACGGGGAGCTAAAAGCCCTGAAGCGGGAGCAACCGTCCCTCAGCCTGGAACGCTACCTGTCGGACACCCTGCCCAAACGCTTCGCCCAGGCGTTCGCCCGTCTGCAGGAATGGTCCGGCCCCCTGCAGGAATACCGGAACAGTGACCTGGAGTCTGCAGCCAGCACCCTTTCGGGCTGGACCCTGCAACCCGCGGGCACCGAAGGTTACCGCACCGCCGAGGTCACAATGGGGGGGGTGGACACCCGACACCTCTCCTCAAAGACCATGGAAGCCAATGATAGCCCTGGACTTTACTTTATCGGCGAGGTTGTCGACGTGACTGGCCACCTTGGCGGTCACAACTTCCAGTGGGCCTGGGCGTCCGCCGTGGCTGCCGGCAACATTGCCTGACAATTACTGCCCCGGGCAAAAGCGAACCCCTTCACACCGGATCGACCCCACCACCGGAAATCGCTCAAGATTTGCACATGCTGTGATGCGCTGCCCCCGTCACCAACCTCTACTATCGAACCAGGCTGATTCAGGGAGCCTGATAGTTAACCTCCATCACCCCTGCTTCACGGCCAACTCAAAATCCAATAACGACGTTCTGAAGATCGGGGAAAACACTATGAAACTCGCCAGATTCAAGTCGTCTGTGCTGCGCAAATCTGTAGTTGCCGTCGGTGCACTGCTGATCTCCAGTTCCGCCCTCGCGGTCGGTGGCGGCGGCGGTGGCGACCCCACGGACCAGTACGCGTCACCCGGTTCCTACGCCACCACCTCCGGTAGCGAAGGACAATCATGCACCATCTATCGCCCCCGCAGCGTACCGGCAGGGGCACCACTGATCCTCTGGGGCAACGGTACGGGCGGTTCCCCGTCCACCTACAGCGATGGCCTGGAGCACTGGGCCTCCTACGGCTTTGTGGTGGCAGCGGCCAACACCGCCAACGCCGGGTCCGGCGAAGAAATGCTGGATTGTATCGACGCGGTTCGCCAGTCCAGTTATAGCAGCAGCGTTGACTTCTCCAGCATCGGTGCCTCCGGCCACTCCCAGGGCGGTGGCGGCACCATCATGGCAGCCCGTGACAGCCGTATCACCGCCACGGCACCGGTCCAGCCCTATGTCCTCGGGTTGGGCCACGACGCAGATTCACAGGATGAGCAAACCGCTCCGATGCTGCTGCTCTCCGGCAGTAACGACGCCCTGGCGGGCCCGGCGCGGAACCAGAGCCCGGTATTCAGCCGTGTGGATGTACCGGTGTTCTGGGCCACCCTCAATGGCGCGGGTCACTTCGAGCCAGTCGGCGACTTCGGCGAGTTTGCCGGCATCAGCACCGCCTGGTGGCTGTATCAGCTGCAAGGTGACAGCGCCGCGGCGGAACTTTTCACCGGCCCCTGCACCGCCTGTGACCTGAGCGGCTGGGATATCGAACGCAAGGGCCTGTAAACGGCATCTGCCTCCCTGACAAGCGAAAACGCCGGCCTTCGGGGGCCGGCGTTTCTGCCTTTTCAATATGTACTAGATGCAGGAGTCAATTTTGTTAAGGGGTTCCTGTTACCCCACTGAGAATCAGGGCACACTGTAAAGGAATGTTACAACACCAACACAAGAATGGCATTGACAATCAAAGGGGGCTCTCAACATGGACTTCAACGCCAGAGTGATCCCACTCCACCTGCATCCACTGGGATTTATTGAGATTTTCGTCCGACATGGAGCCAGCCTCAGCGATCTCCTCAAGGGCACCGGCATATCTCCGGCCATGTTTGACATGCAGGACATCCGCATCAGCTACATGCAACAGCAAACCCTGGTCCGCAATGGCATACAGCACTGTCGCAAGCCCGGGCTTGGCCTTATCACCGGCATGGAGATGGACTGGAGTTTCTGGGGAACCCTGGGCTACACAATCCATTCCAGCCCCAGCCTGAAGGAAGCCGGCGAGGCTTTCCGTCGGTACCTGGTAATAGCACAGCCCTATTACGCGCTGATGGTGTCCCGACCCACCACCTATATCGACTGCAACCGCCGGGTGGTGGACCCCCTCGACTATGCCACCGACGAGGTCTACGAGGAGGACGTGCGCATGTTCACCCTCGAGTTCCGGGTGGCCATGGCGGCCCGGCTGTGGACACTCTGCGGCAATCCGGACGCCCGGGACACCGATGTGCACGTTACCCTGGATTACCCGGAACCGGCCCACGTTGACCTGTACAGCGAACTGCCCTGCAAGTCGGTCACCTTCGGCACCGACCGGACCGCCATCTCGGCTGACTACAACTATGTCATCAAGCCCTTCCGCCCCTATCGTCGCCGGGCCTACCGCAAGCTGATCCAGCAATGCGAACAGGAACTGAACCAGGCGCCGGTGGATATCACCTTTACCGACCGGGTGCGCTGGCATATCCGCTCCCACTTCAACCCATCCATTGACCTGGAGCAGGTGGCCCAGGGCATGCAAATGCCACCACGGTCCCTGACCCGACGGCTGGCCGCGGAAAAGACCTCATTCCGCAAACTGCTCCATTCCGTCAGAATGGAGATTGCCACCCATCAGCTCCGGTCATCCGGGTTGAGCGTGGACGAGGTCGCCGACATCGTCGGCTTCTCCTGCGCCTCCAGCCTGCGCCGGGCCATGAAGAAGTGGTCAGGCACCACCATTTCCCATATTCGTGAGCAACAGGGTGTCGAGGAGTTGATGCCGTGACTACCCGGATCAACAAGGCCAGAAAAAACAACACTCCGGCGCCCCGTTCCAGAAACCGGGCCGCACTGTTTGCCTCTGGCGCCGGTATCCTTGGTGTCGTGGCCATCGCCATCTGGGCGGGGGGAAAGGCACTGATTCCGGAATCCGGCACACCGGCAGAGGAACAGGCTGCGGAACCGCAACCTGCCACCACGGAAACACCGCAGGCAAACGAGGGCCCTGGAGAAGAAAAGCTGTTCTCCGGGACCATGCTGGCAGCGGAGGAGGACGAGCCGGAACAGCCTGTCGAGGCGGAACAGGAAGAGGAAACCGATCTCCCGTTCAAACTTGAACAGGTGGCCGATGCCCTGAGCCGGGTCGAACTGGACGAGAACGGCGACATCGTCCTGAACGAGGCCGCCCAGACCGTGCTGGAGCAGGCCTTCCTGGATGCCCGGGTCACCATGGATGAGCAGCAACTGGAAGAACTGAAGGTGATGATTGAAGCCGGTCTGGCGGGACAGGCGGGGGAACAGGCGGTGCAAATCACGGAAAAGTTCTACCGCTACAGCAACGCCTTCCGGGAGATTTCCGACACACTGGCGGTTCGTGGCGACCCACAGTCCCTGCGCAATGATTACGAGCAGATTGCCCGCCTGCGCCGTACTCATCTGGGGCCGGAACTGGCCGACGAACTGTACCGGCAGGAGGAGCAGATGGCCCGCTACACCCTTGATGTCATGGCCATCCAGGCGGATCCGAACCTGACCCCGGAACAGCGCACGGAAAGACAGCGGGAACTGGCCTCCCGTTATCCGGAGGTCATGCCCAACGGTGGGTCGTCCGCCGACGAATCGTCGGAACAGGCTACGAACTAGCAGTCCCGGTAACCCAAAACCCCACCTCTCCGCTACATCCTGCCAGTGCCGGGGCAAGCTAGCACTGCCAGGATGCTTCCACTCCCCCGATAAATAACCCCAGGCACCTATTCAGTCGGCTTTGCCGCTGGCCCGAACCTGGCCCCCACCAACAACAGCACCGGTGTCAGCAACAGTGTCAGGAAGGTGGCAAAGGCCAGCCCACCGGCAATGGCGCTGGATAACTGTGTCCACCACTGGGTTGAAGGCGCATTGACGCCCAGGGACGGCGTCAGCAGATCCACGTTCACACTCAGCACCATGGGCATCAGGCCCAGGATAGTGGTAATGGCCGTCAGCAGCACCGGGCGCAAACGCAGACAGCCGGTTTCCAGGGCCGCCGCCAGCGGCGCCAGGCCCTCGGCACGCATCTGGTTGAAGGTATCGATCAGGATGATGTTGTTGTTCACCACGATACCGGCCAGCGCAATGATGCCCATGCCCACCATAACCACCCCAAACGGCTGCCCGTTCAGCAACAGCCCCAGCAGCACCCCGGCCGTCGACAGGACGATTGCCGACAGGATCAGCAGGGTCTGGTACAGGGAGTTAAACTGGGTTACCAGGATCAGCGTCATCAGGCCAATGGCCACCAGGAACGCCAGTCCCAGGAAGCTCATAGTACGCCTTTGCTCCTCATCCTCGCCGCCATAGAGGATGCCCACCCCTTCCGGCACCTCCGGCAGGCGCTCACGCAGCTGGTTCAGCAGGGCATTGGCGTTGCTGTCAGGCCCCACGTCCGCCTTCACGGTGATCGCCCGCTGGCCATCCAGCCGGGCAATAGTCCCCGTCTTGGGCGCGGGCTCCAGACTGATGAACTGGGACAGGGGAACCTGCCCCCGTGACGTGTTCAGGGTCTGCCGCTCAAACTGATCAAGCTCCCGCCAGGCCGGCGGAACACGTACCGCGATATCCACTTCGTCACGCACTTCCGTCGGGCGGTAGGTGGCCAGCACCAGACCATTGGTCACCAACCTCACGGAACTGCCGATACTGACCACGTCGGTGCCGAACCGGGCCGCAGCTTCCCGATCCACCTCCAGGCGCCACTCAATACCCGGCAGGCTGCGGTTATCCTCCACATCCACAAACCCGCCGATGTCGCCCATGGTGTCACGCAACCGTGTGGTGTAGTCGTCCAGCACCCCGTAATCCGCGCCGGTGATCATGATCTCAATCGGTTTGCCGCCACCGGGGCCCTCTTCCTGCTGACGGAACTCCAGCCGGATGCCCGGAATATCCGCCGTCATATCGCGGAACTCGGCGAGGATCTCCGAGGCCGGGCGACGCTGGTCCCAGTCCACGAAGTTGAACTGGAGACTGCCGATCACATCCGGCGCCATCTGCTGGTCGGGACTGACCATGGAACGCGCATACAGCGACGCCACCTCCGGCATGCCCGCCAGCCGATGCTCCACTTCCCGGACAATGGCATCCCGTTCGTGGATCGATAGGTCACCCCGGGCCCGGACATGAACCTGAGCCGACTCCGGCTCCACCTCGGGGAAGAATTCCAGGCCGTGGTTGAACGACTTATAGCTCCAGCCAATCACCCCGATGATCAGCAGGGCACCCAGAAGCGTCAGCCAGGGATAGTGCAGCAAACCCGACAAGACACGACGATAGCCGGCCACAATGGCACCATCGCCGCCCGCTTGCCTTGGCCTGCCGCCGCCACTGACACCGCCCATCACCGGCAGGAACACCAGCGCCATGGCCAGGGAGGCGGTGAGGCAGGCAATGACCGTGGCAGGCAGGTATTTCATGAATTCGCCCACAGTATCCGGCCAGAACAACAAGGGTACGAAGACCGCCAGGGTGGTGGCTGTCGAGGCAATGACCGGCCAGGACATACGGCTGGCTGCCTCCGCCCAGGCCTTGCGCGGGGACATGCCATCAGACAGGTTACGGTCCGCCAGTTCCGACACCACGATGGCGCCGTCCACCAGCATGCCGGCCACCAGGATCAGGCTGAACAGCACCACGATATTTAGGGTATAGCCTACCGTCCAGATCAACAGGATACCGCTGAGGAAGGCGCCGGGAATGGTGATTCCCACCAGTGCGGCGGAGCGGGGGCCCATGGCGGCGATCACCACGATCACCACCAGCACGATGGCGGTGAGCACGTTGTTGAGCAGGTCGGACAGGATGTTCCTCACGTCCTCGGACTGGTCCATGGTGTAACGGACATCCAGTTCGTCCGGCAGCCTGGGGCCAGCGGCGTCCATCAGGCCGCGGACCTTGGCCACGGTCTCCAGGATATTGGCCCCGGACCGCTTGGATACCTCAAGCACCACCGCCGGTTCACCATTGATCCGGGCAAAGCCGGTGGGGTCCTTGAAGGTCCGCTGCAGCACCGCTACATCGCCGAAGGTCACCACCCGGTCGCCGCTCACCTTCACCGGCATGTTCATGACGTCCTCGACGTCTTCCACCACACCGGGTACCTTGATGGCCAGCCGCCCCTGACCGTTATCCAGGCTGCCGGCCGCCACCAGCTGGTTGTTACGGCGCACCAGGGTGGCAAGCTGGTCGTAGTCGACGCCATAGCTCTCCAGTACCTGAGGATCAACCACGATCTCCAGCAGGTCTTCCCGGTCGCCGCCGATCGACACTTCCAGCACCTCGGGAATACCCTCGATGGCGTCCTGGAGTTCCCTTGCTATGGAGATCAGTTCCCTCTCCGACAGCGGGCCGGACAGGCCAATGGACAGAATGGGGAACAAGGATACGTTGATCTCGTGGACCCGTGGCTCCTCCGCCTCCGAGGGCAGGTCCGCCTTCGCGGTGTCCACCTTCTCCCGTACGTCCTGTAGGGCCTGGTCGGGGTCGAAACCGGCGTCGAACTCCAGTATCACCGCGGCATACCCTTCCGCCGCCGTGCTGCGCATCTCCTTGATACCCTCGATGGACCGCAGCTCCTGCTCCAGGGGGCGTACCAGCAGACGCTCACCATCCTCCGGACTTACCCCCTCCAGGGTCACTGACACATAGATGGTGGGGATGGTGACATCCGGATTGGCTTCCTTGGGAATGGTGCTATAGGCGGCAAAGCCACCCAGGAGCAGGAACAGCAGAAGCAGCAGCGTGGTGCGGCTGCGATCCATGGCCGCGTGTATAAGGGTTCGCATGATTCAGTCCCCCGCGACTGCGGACACCGGCTGGACCCTCTGCCCCTCCGACACGAACCCGCCGCCCCGGGTAATCAGCCGCACCGGGAAGTCGACACCGGATACCCACGCCCCTTCGGTACCGACGCTGAGCAGCGTCACGGTGCTGAATGCCACCTGATCACCGTCATCCACATGCAAAACGCCGGGGCGACCATCCGGCCCCAGGCTCAGCAGCGCCGGGGACAGGTACAGGGCTTCCACCGACGGCATTTCAATGCGGACGGAGGCACTGCCACCGGCAATGCGATAGCCCTGGGGATTGGCCACCCGGGCCTCAACCCGGAAACTGCGGGTTTCCGGATCGGCGGCGCTGGCAACAAACGTCAGCTCCCCGTGCAGTTCACGCCCATCCAGCAGACTGACCACAACGCTCTGCCCCGGGGCTACCCGCCCGGCCTGCTGCTGTGGCAGGTAACCGCTCACTTTCAACAGGTCCACCTGTACCACCTCGAACAGGGATTCGCCGGCCTGGACGAAGGTACCGGTTTCCACATGGCGAGCGTTGATGGTGCCGTCGAACGGCGCCGACGGGGTGAGATAGCTCATGGCCAGGCTGGCCTGACGGAGTTCCGCCCGGGCCGAGGCCAGCTCCGATTCCAGCCGCATCTGCTCGGACTCGGATACCAGCCGGTTGGACCTTAGCCGCTCGGCCGCTGCCAGGTCTGCTTCCAGTTGACGGACCCGGGCCCGGGCACCGGCAACGGCTGCCGGCCGGTCATCCTGTGACAGCCTGAGCAGATTGTCGCCCTGGCTGACGGTATCACCCAGGGACACGGCAAGTTCCTCCACCACCCCGCTGAGGCGGGCGCTGACCTCCAGCCGTCGCCAGGGTTCCACCTGGCCCTGCAGGCGGATATCCGGATGGAAGGTGCTGGCCTGGCGGAGATCCACCTCCACCGAAGGCAGGCCCAGCCCCTGCCCTTCCCGGGGCTCCGGTGCCTGTTCCTGAGCTGAACGGAGTTCGCCGGTGGCGAGCCAGACAACGATGGCCACGGCCAGGACCAGCGAAAGCCCCATGGAACTCCATCTAACTTTCGACATACCCTTATTCGCTCCCTGACAGTGGCAACGGAAGGTCCCTGTTCCGGGGCGTCCGTTATTACGAAATCCCCACAGTTTTACAGAAAGGCCCGCAACCCTCAAACGATCGTTTCTTACCAGCATTTCAGATCATCACGAACGGTCTGGCCTGCATATTGCTGCATACAGGACAAACGTTCCGAAAACCGGAGCCATGAACCGGTCCGGAGGATGCCAACCCTCAAGGGATTGATTCCAGGGAGTCACCATGATGTCAGCAGCCAAGCTATCACCCCACCCCCCTCAACGCCCCCGGGCGGCGGACTATCTGATCGCCTCGAAACGGTGTGAACTCAGGAACCTGGAGCGGTTCCTGCAGATGGGCAAGCTGGTGCTCAGCGTTGGCAACCTGATCCATGAGCTCCAGCGTGAGCGGGGTGCATCCAACGTCTTTCTGGGGTCTCGTGGGGGCCGCTTCTCGGAGGAACTGATCTCCATGGTGGAAGGCAGCCTTCACCAGCAGGACGCCTTCGAGCATGAGCTGATGGAAATCCAGGTCGAACTGACCCAGGACCCATCCAGCACCAGCCTGCTCAACAGCCTGGCAGCCGCCCTGCACGGGCTCGAGTCCCTGCCGGCTATTCGCCAGCAGGTCCGCCGGCAGTCCATTTCTGCGGAACAGGCTATCGACGCCTACATTGAACGTATCCGCCACCTGTTGACCGTGGTTTTCGAGGCGGCGGAGACCGTGGTGGACCCCACCATTGCGGGCATGATGGTGGCCATGGTCAACCTGATGCAGGGCAAGGAAATGGCCGGCCAGGAACGTGCGGCCGGCTCTCTGGGGTTCTCCCGGGGACACTTCGACCATGCACTGTCACAGCGCATAACGCACCTTATTGATGCGCAGGAACGGTCTTTCCCCGTGTTCGAACGCTTCGCGGACGAGGAGGTCCTGGCCCTGTGGAAACGCCACAACCGGGAGGACTTCTGGCAGGACCTGAAACACCTGCGGGGGCTGGCCTGTTCCGTAGGTCGCTACAAGGAGCTGGATACCGACCTGGCCGACCAGTGGTTCGAGCTGATGACCCGACGCATCGACGAACTCAAGCAGATTGAGGATGTGCTGGAAGACCACTTCCATCGGGGCTGCATCGCCCGCTACACCGAGGCCCGCAATGCCCTGACCCATGAGGAGAATCTCATGGAAAGCCTCGATGACAGCGGGCACGCTCCGGACCCGGTACTGGTGGTATGTGCCAGAGAGAACGGCAGCGAAACCAGCCAGTATCGCAGCGATGGTATGGGTCAGAAGCTGGGACGTTCGGTGTTCGACCTGGTCCAGCAGCAGGCGGTCCGCCTGGATCAGCTCAGCGATGAGCTGCGCATCGCCCGGGAGGCCCTGGACGATCGCCGTATCCTGGAGAAGGCGGTCCTGCTGCTGATGAAGCACCACCAGATATCCGACGACGAGGCCCACAAGCAGTTACGCAAGGTGGCCATGGACCAGGGCCGCAAACTGACCGAGGTCGCCCGCTCGGTGCTGGAAATGACTGACCTGTTGCGCTGATGCCGTCCCCGGACATCCCGAGGATCGTCAGGCCGGCCCGGAGTTGAGCACGCCCTCCAGGTCGGAGACATCCACCAGGGGATCGTCCAGATCCAGCAGGACTTCCGAGCGGGCCAGGGTCCAGGCCCGGCCGGTGATGTCGGTGTTCACCGCCTTGTAATGGCTGACAGTGGACTCACCCAGCAGCCGCCCCACGAACGAACTGCCCTTGGGAGACACCGTTTCCAGGGTTTCGCCCTCCCGCAGTTCGCCGTTTTCATACATCAGCGCCATCCGCGCGGTGGTCCCCGTGCCGGTAGGGCTGCGGCAGATGACACCGGGGTGCACATAGGTGGCGGAACGGGACCGGTACCCCCCGTCGACGGGCTCCAGTGGCCCCATGAAGTGGGCAAATGGCAGGGGTCCCACATCCCCCAGTTCCGGATGCTGGTCCGTCACCACCGGGCGTGCCGCCTCCACCATGGCCAGACCGAATTCAATCATACGGTTGACCTCCCCGGGCATCAGGTCAAACCCCAGGGACTCGGCATCCACCAGCGCGAAGTAGGCGCCACTCCACACCAGGTCGAAGCGGACCTCGCCCCATCCGGGCACGTCCACCTTCATGTTCTGTTCGCAGACAAAGGCCGGCTCGCTGCGGGTAGTCACCGACTGCACCCGGCCATTGGCGTTATGGGCCGTCACCCAGGCCAGACCGGCGGGGGACTCCAGCACCAGGGTCTGCTCGCCGTCCTCCATGGGTACGACGCCGTTCTCGAGAATCGCCGCCGCGGTACAGATGGTGTTGGAACCGGAATACAACGGGTAGCCCATGGCTTCCATGATGATGTAACCGGCCTGGGCCCTGGGATTGTCAGGCGGTACGATCAGGTCCACCGACATGAAGGGATCGCCATAGGGTTCGTTCAGCAGCCAGCGGCGAAAGCCATCACCGTACTTCTGGATATAGCGCATCTGTTCCAGCACCGAACCACCGGGCAAGTGCCCGACGCCCCGGGTCACAATACGGCTGACATCGCCACCGGACTGCATATCCACCAGCTCGATGGAGCGGGTACGATGATGGGTTGGCCTGCGGAACTCAAACACCGGCATAGACAGCTCCTTTCTTCTCCCACGTACTGTCGGGAACCACAACATGCATGCCAAGCTGTGTCTTGGCCATGAACTCGGTCTGGACCCCATGGCAATCCGGGAACCGGAGCCCGTGGCGCCGGCTGCGGTCGGATCGTCTTCTGTTCAATGTAGTCCACCGGCTACGGGAAGTCCCGCCGCAGCCATGGACCGGAAACCTGGCGTCCGGGGGGTTCTCACCGGGCAATAACCCGGTATACCGGACCCAGCCGCGGAATCTGCTTGAGCACCACCTGGATAACCGTCATCAGTGGCACCGCCAGCAGCACGCCAACCGGCCCCCAGAGCCAGCCCCAGAAGAATATGGCTACAAAAATGATAACGGGATTGATCGCCATCCTGAAACCATGGATCCAGGGCTCAATGAAGAAACCCACCAGGGATGTGAGTATGAGATATCCGAGGGGCGCGATGGCCATCAGCCACAGTTCCTCCAGACTGGTCGCCGATACCACCGCCAGCAGCGTGATGGTCAGGATCACACCGAGGTAGGGTATGAAACGCGCCAACCCGGCCACAAGTCCCCAGATTGCAGGGTCCGGCAGACCGACCGCCCAGCACATCAGGCCGGTCACGGTACCGATAAGCAGGTTGCTGACCCCGATAACGCCCAGGTACTGGGCTATCTGGCTCTGGGAGTCACTCACAATGGTCAGGGCCCGGCGGCGCTGACCCGCGGGTAACTGGCGGATAAAATTATGGATAAGCCGGTCACCGCTAACCAGCAGGAAATAAGTCAGGGCCAACGCCAGGGCCAGGCCCGCCACACCGTTGCGTGCCTTCTGCAGCAGCTGGCTACGCCAGGATTCAGCCTGCAGGACTACAGTGGTGGGTTGTGTCCGGTTATCACCTTCGGCCAGATCGTCCATGGACTCCTCCACCTTACGGGCGGACTCAGTCACTTTCTCGATCTGGCTGCGAAACCCGCTCTGGCCCACGAGCAGTCGCGAGATGCCCTGGGGCGCTTCCTCTGCCCACTCCAGCGCCGGAGTGACCACTGCCCAGCCCAATCCCAGGATACCGGCCAGCAATGTCAGCACCAACACCAGTGAACTGATAAAGCGGGGAATACCGACCCGCGCACCACGGCTCACCAACGGCGCCAGTAACAGACTGGCGAGGATAGCCAGGATGATTGGCAGCACGATCTGGTGGGCAATATACAGGGTGTAAAGCACGCCCAGCCCGAACAGGCCATAAAGCGGTGTGGACAGCTCCTTGACTTCCTTCATCACCTGCCAGCGTGTGGTGGCGGTATCATCGCCGCTCGATGAGTCGGCGCTGTCATGTTCCGGGGCCATGGGCATATCCTGAGCAGAAGAGTGTTACCGGATGCGACTTTTTCTGGCATCGCGAACCGGGTAGTCTAGTGGCTTATATAATGTTTCAACAATAACAACGACAGCCACTGCCAATGCCAAAATATCGCGTTGAACTCACGGAGCAACTGCCCTATCCCCGCGACAGGGTTTTCCAGTTGCTGGCAGACCACAACCGCCTAGGAAGCCTGGTAGGGTTACCGGTGAAGCGTATTCGTGACAGCGACCAGGCCGACCCCAACGGCACCGGCTCGGTACGCTGGATTGGCGTCGGGCCGGTTGGTTTCGAGGAAACCATCCTGACCTTCGAGCCCGACCACCTGATCGAGTACTCGGTCACCAGCTTCAGCGCCTTCCGCAACCACCTGGGCCGCATCCGGCTGTCGGGGCCACCGGACGGAAGCACCCGCCTGCACTACACCGCCGAATTTGACGAGGTCGTCCCCTATTCCGGTCGTAGCCTGGAACTCGCCGTGGAACGGGTACTCCGTCGTGGTATCCGCCGCCTGCGTCAGGTGCTGTCAGACACCGATCTTTGACTAAAGTCAGCTCGGTTGACCTGGCGCAATACCCTCCTGACTCTCCTGCCCTAAGCTCGCCGCCTGCTCCATCATAACGTGCCAGGAGGATTCAAGAATGGCGGTCGACCCCATAGTCCTGTTTGATAATGGCCATCACAAGTGCCTGATGTTCGACTCCCTGGTCACCGGCGAGGGTGTCCAGTCCAACCAGTTCCTTATCGTGGATGGCAAACACGAAGCCCTTATTGATCCAGGTGGCGACCTTACCTATACCCCCCTGTCCATGGCGGCGTCCCGCCATATGAATATCCGGGAGATGGACTATGTCTTCGCCTCCCACCAGGATCCGGATATCATCGGTTCGATTGATCGCTGGATCGTGCACACCAGGGCCAGCATTGTCACCTCCAGACTATGGGCCCGTTTCCTCCCCCACCTGGCCTCCGACTATGTTACCAACCAGCTTGGAAGCAGTGTCTTTGATCGCATCATAGCCATTCCCGATCGTGGAGCACGGGTGACCTTCGGGGATACCTATATCCAGTGCCTGCCGGCGCACTTCATGCATTCCGTCGGCAACCTGCAGTTTTACGATCCGGTGTCAAAAATCCTGTTCTCCGGTGATCTGGGTGCGTCGATGGGCGCGGCGGAAGACCACAGGCCCGTGAGCAATTTTGATCACCATATCCCCTACATGGAGGGGTTCCACCGGCGCTATATCGGTTCACGGAAAGTCTGCGAGCTCTGGGCCCACATGGTTCGCGCCATGGATGTGGATATGATTGTGCCCCAGCACGGCAAACGGTTCGAGGGTCCTGCCATGGTGACACGCTTCCTGGACTGGGTCTCAGCCGTAGACTGCGGCATTGACCTGATGACCCGTGATCACTACCAACCCCCAAGGGAGTTTGTATAGGTGGCCTGAACCCGACAATGGCACACGCTTCGCCCGGGTGTGACAACCGTCAGTGGTTCGTCCGGGTGACTGCGTGTACTATTCGTTTTTCTGAAGAACCACAGGATCCTGAACATGGGCAGAGCCTACCAGAACCGAAAAGACTCCATGGCCAAGACGGCCGCTGCCAAGACTCGCGTCTACAGCAAGTATGGTCGTGAAATCTATGTCGCCGCCAAGTCCGGTGGCACCGACCCGGACAGCAATCTGACACTGCGGGGGCTGATCGACCGCGCCAAGAAGGACCAGGTGCCCACCCACGTTATCGAGAAGGCCCTGGAAAAGGCCAAGGGCGGCGCTGGCGAGGACTTTTCAGCAGCCCGCTACGAAGGCTTCGGCCCCGGTAACTGCATGGTGATCGTGGACTGCCTGACCGACAACCCCAACCGCACCTTCGGCGATGTGCGGGTGTGCTTCACCAAGACCAAGTCCAAGATCGGCACCCCTGGCAGTGTCAGCCACATGTTCGACCACTGCGCCATCCTGGCCTTCAAGGGCGATGATGAGGATGTCGTTCTGGAAGCGTTGATGGAAGCGGATGTGGATGTCACAGACATCGAGAACGAGGACGGCCTGATTACCGTGTTCGCCCCCAATACCGAGTACGCCAAGGCCAAGCAGGCACTGAGCGAGGCTTTCGAAGGTCTGGAGTTCGAGGTGGACGAGATCCAGTTCCTGCCCCAGACCACGACGCCGGTCGAAGGGGAAGATGTGGAGATGTTCGAGAAGTTCCTGGATATGCTCAACGACCTGGATGACGTGCAGAACGTCTATCATAACGCTGAGACTTGACAGGTAGGTTTCTGAAAGCTGTCACCAAAGCCTGGTAGAGGTGGTTGGGGATCGTTTTTCAGGACCGTCGAACGCCAGGGAAGGCGTTCGTCGAGCCTTATGACCGCCAAGCACGGCGGAAATGCCGATTTTGCAGGAGCAAAAATCGGCCAGGGATGTACTTGTGGGGCGTGTCCTGAAAAACGATACCGAACCGCCTCGTCCCCCCAAGGTCTGAGAGAACGAGCTTTACCGGTTTAGTCCGCTATATGCACCAACTGCTTGCCAAAGTTCTTCCCTTTCAGCATGCCCTTGAACGCCTCAACGGCATTATCAAGACCCTCGGCAACCGTCTCACGGTACTTCAGATCACCTGAAGCCACCCGGTCCGCCAGGATGCCGGTGATCTCCTGGTGCTTGTCCTGCCACTCGGTGACCAGGAAGAAACGGTGCTCCGGCACCGGATCCAGCGCCTTGAGGACGTGGAACGGGGTTTCCACCTTGCTGGGATCCTCGGCATTGTAGGCCGATACGTAACCACAGATGGGCACCCGGGCGCCCTTGTTCAGCAGCGGCGCGACCGCGCGGGTCACCGCACCACCCACGTTCTCGAAGTAGATATCGATACCATCCGGGCAGGCGGCCTTCAGGTCTTCCTCGAGATTGCCCGCCTTGTAGTCCACGCAGGCATCGAAGCCCAGTTCTTCCACCACGTAGCGACACTTCTCGGGACCGCCGGCAACGCCGACGGCGCGGCAGCCTTCCTTCTTGGCGGTCTGGCCCACCACGGTGCCCACCGGGCCGGATGCCGCTGATACAACCACGGTTTCACCAGACTTGGGCTCACCCACAAACATCAGGCCACAGTAGCCGGTACGGCCTGGCATACCCGCCACACCCAGGTAGGCCTGCAGCGGAACACCGGGCTTCTCCTGGATCTTGTAGACCATATCGGCGGTGTCCGGGAACACCGAATATTCCTGCCAGCCGGCGTAGCAGGTCACCAGGTCACCCACCTGGTACTTGTCGGACCGGGATTCCTCAATCCGGGCAACCACCTCGCCGACAATCACTTCACCAATGCCGATGGGGTCCATATAGCCCTTGCTGTCGTTCATGCGCGGGCGCATGTACGGATCCAGGGACAGCCACAGGGTCCTGGCCAGAACCTCCCCCTCCTTCAGGTCCCGGACCGGCTTTTCGATGATCTCCAGGTCGCCATCCTGAATTTCGCCCTGGGGGCGTTGCTTCAGTACAACGGCGCGATTGTTGTAATCAGTCACGGTTGATTCTCCCGTTTTTTGGTTGCGTTATGAAACCGGATTAGGATGCAGCCAAACTCCCTCCGGGTCAAATGTCCGTGCGGGGCAACGGAACAATTCCGTCAGGCTCCTTGCGCTCCGATAGCACCGAGGCCAGGATGGTGAATGAACGCCCATTCAAATTCCCGCCGGGTAACAGCTTTGGCTGGATCACCCGTGAGCTGAAGCCCGATACCTCATACTGCCACCTCATCGAAACGACCGACAGTAATACCATGGGGGGGATGTCAGCATGTGCATTTTCCAGCCTCACCAGACTTTCCGCACTACGGCAAGGATCGCCACGAGGCCGAGCGCGGGCATTGTCAGCAGTGGTGGCGAAGGCTTCTTATGGGCAGGTAACCCGCGCCTTGCGGAGCAGATGGGGGCATCCATCGACCATCCGGCACTGCTGGCGCTGGTAGCGGATTCGCAGACAGTCATCTATGCTGATCGTGACTCCCATGTGCTGGGCGCGGTCGGCTGGGGCGCAGCGGAAATGGGAAGCGCCTTTCGGGTTGCGGCGTACGGGTGGCGCGCCGACTGACTGCTCGTTCCATGAGAAGAACGGGCTTCACAAAGCCAAGAGCGACAAGGCCTGATCACGGAAAGGCAACTGCGCAAAATACTGCCTATTCTAAAGATCTTATGGAAACTTAGGGATGAGGAGGCACAGACATGGATTTACCAGTCGACATACTACATTGGTCCTTATCCATATTACCGGTCGTCGTACTTGCTTTCTTGCTGATTCAGCTTCGCTGGACTGCGCAACAGGCTGGTGCTTTCGGAATCTTCGTGGCCGCAGCGATCGCGCTTTTTGCCTTCAGGACACCACTTGATACCTTGGCCGTCGCCGGCGCCAAAGGTGTATGGGACGCAATATTCATTCTGCTGGTTATCTGGCCCGCACTGCTTCTCTACCAGATCATGGACAAATCAGGCGGATATGAAGCGATGCGTCAAGGCATCACCCGCTTAAGCAAGAATGAATTATTTATCGTCGTCGCGCTTGGATGGGTCTTTACATCCTTCCTGCAAGGTATCGACGGCTTCGGTACGCCGATCGCGATCGTTGCTCCCTTGCTGGTCGCCTTCGGCCTCAAGCCCGTCTATGCTGTGGCGATTCCCATCATCGCGCACATTTGGGCAAAGTTTTACGGAACACTGGGAGCGGGTTGGCTGGCAACGCTTCAGGTAGTGGATATCGATCAGGCGACGACGATGGCCACAGCCTATCAAAGCGCAATTCTGATCACGATCCAGGCCTTTCTGGGTGGTTTCATGGTGGTGTGGATGTACGGGCGCTGGCCGGCAATTCGCCACGGCTGGCCGCTCGTTCTGATAATCGCCGCCATACAAGGGCTGGGCCAGATCGCTGCCGTGGCGATCGATCCGACATTGGCTGCGTTCCTGCCAGCAACTGCGGCGTTGTTCGCGCTGTTCCCGCTTGCGCGGTGGAAACGATACGCACTTCCAGCGACCTCCATTGTCGATCGCCCTGCGATGCTGACAAGCCCCGTGGAGACAATCGAAGAGAAATCGCCTCCGATGGGTACGGCAATGGCTTTTCTGCCCTATATTCTGCTGAGCATCATTGCGGTGAGCACATCGATAATTGAGCCGTTGCGAAATGCGCTATCGGCCTTCACGTTCGGCTTTCCGTTCCCCGCCGTATCGACCGGTTTTGGGTTGACCATCCCTGGCACCGAAACCTACTCGGCGCTCCGGCCCTTCTCACATCCGGGTGCTGGCTTACTGGTGACTGCGTTTCTGACCTGGATAGTCTTTCAGTCTCGCAACTACTTCTCGAAATGGGCGCAGATTGCTCAAAAGGGTGCCAAAAGCCTGCTGGCAGGTCTTATCGATACAGCCGTTCCCGCTTCGGTGCCAATCATCGCCTTTCTCATTCTGGCCTCGATCATGAACCATTCCGGGCAGAACGAGGTGCTGGCACTTGGCATCTCGGCGGTGGCACCCGCCTATGCCTTCGCGTTTCTCTCCAACGGCATCGGTGTCGTCGGCGCGTTCACGACATCAAGCAGCACATCCTCCAACGTGCTGTTCTCTGATCTTCAGATCATGATTGCCCGCCTGAAGGATTTGCCTGAAGCAACAATACTCGCCGCACAGAGCGCTGGCGGTACCATCGGCAATGCCATCGCGCCGGCAAATGTTGTCATGGGCGCTAGTACCGCCGGCATCAACGGTAAGGAAGGCGAGATCATGCGTAAGACGTTGCCCTGGACGATCGTCGCATTCCTTCTGACAGGCGTCGCAACGGTCATCCTTGTGATGATTACTGCATAAGGGGAACCCCATGAAAAGATTGTTCAAGAACCGGATCGTTTATCTGAGCCTATCGTTCCTGCTTCTGCTCGCCTCTTTTCCTCTTATCAGCATTGGCACGACCGAAGGCCCCGCATTCCTATGGTGGCTCGGCCTTGTGGTCCTTTTGGTGGGGGCGATGATCCCGCCGGCGCAACGTCTGTTCTTCCCCCCGAAAGAAAAATCTGAATAACCCTTACGCATCAAGGAGCGCGTCATGAGCCATGCCAATGGTCCCCGTACCGGTCGTCCGCCCACTTTTGCATCGCGTGGTATGGTGTCCACGCCCCATTATCTTGCGTCAGCCTCGGGCCTGGATGCACTGAGACGCGGCGGCAGCGCGGTGGACGCTGCAATTGCCGCCAATGCCACCCTTTGCGTGGCCTATCCGCATATGGCTGGGCTGGGCGGCGATGGCTTCTGGCTGATTGCAGGTGCCGGGGCGGACGGTGTTCATGCGCTTGACGCGAGCGGCCCGTCGGCGAAAGCGGCGACACGAGAATATTATCGCGCGCGCGGTATTACGGACCATATTCCGATGCGCGGCCCGTTGGCAGCCCTGACCGTACCGGGCGCTGTCGATGGATGGAGGCTCGCGCATGAGCGCTTTGGCAAGCTGCCCTGGGAGAGCCTGTTCGCCGACGCCATCAATTATGCCCGCAATGGCGTCGCTGTTTCCCGCTCGCTTGCGGACTGGCTGGCACAGGATGCTGAAATCCTGGCTCAGGACCCTCGCATGACAGCAACCTATTTGCCGCAAGGCGCCCCCCAACGCGAAGGCTCGCTGCTGGTTCAGGCCCAACTGGCAGCAACATTCTCCGCTCTGGCAGCATCTGGAGCGCGAGAGGGCTTCTATGAAAGTCCCGTCGCGGAGCACATCTGCGAAGCGATCTCGGCGGGCGGTTCACCGCTAACGCCGGAGGATTTTGCAAACTATCAAGCCCGTTGGGTCGAGCCGATCTCCACCACCTATCGCGGTTATGACGCTTTCCAGATGCCGCCCAGCACGCAAGGGTTCGCGGCACTGCAACTCCTCAACCTGCTCGAAGGGTTCGACGTCAAGAGCTGGGGAGAGGGGACGGCCGACTACTACCATCACATCGTCGAGGCGGTGAAGGTCGCCTTTGCCGATCGCGACGAATGGCTGACGGATCCCGCCTTTGTCGACATTCCGCTCGATCAGCTGCTTTCAAAAGACTATGCCCACGAACGGAGAGCATTGATTTCCGGCGAATGTGCATTGGTGCAGCAGGAACTGGAGCCTGGACTGCGCTACGGCAAAAGCTTCGACAAGCGCAGTCCGGACGGCGACACCATCTATTTGTGCGCGGCGGATTCGGACGGCCTTGTCGTTTCGATGATCCAGTCGATCTATCATGATTTCGGCGCGGCCGTGATGGGCGGCGATACCGGAGTTATCCTGCAAAATCGCGGTTCGTTCTTTTCGCTGGACGAGAACCATCCCAACCGTCTGGAGCCCGAAAAGCGCACTTTCCACACGATCATTCCGGCAATGCTGATGGAAGGCGGCAAGCCGGTCCTCGCCTATGGTTCGATGGGCGGTGAAGGCCAGCCCCAGACCCAGGCCGCCATGCTGACGCGACTGGTCGATTTCGGTTTTGACGTTCAACAGGCGATCGAAGCGCCCCGCTGGCTTATGGGCAGGACATGGGGCACCGCATCCAGCGATCTGGTGCTCGAATCGCGTATTTCCGATGAAACCGTACGCGAACTGCGGCTGCGCGGTCAGCCGGTCAAAATGGTGGAGCAGTGGAGCGGCTCTCTGGGTCATGCGCAGGCTATCCGCATCGACCCAGCGACAGGCATGTTCGAAGGAGGTGCCGATCCGCGAGGCGATGGGGCGGCGGTGGGATACTGAACTGCTCCATAGCAACATCGCTTGTAAATAGCCATCTGCTATGCACCACGCGGAGTCCGTCGTCAGAGTTTTCCGGAATGCGCGGGCCGCTCAGCATCGCGATACCCGCGAAACTCAAGGGTCACACAGGGAAACGAGGCAGAGGTAGCGGCGAACTGATAATCTGATGCATCGGGCAGGGAGGAAACCGGCTGGATTCTTCCCGGTTCACCCTGCCCAGGGTTCAGGGAAGCCACTGCAGAGGAAAGTCATGTCTTCAACCGCCCAGCAAACACAACAGACCGACCCGCAACCCAAGCGCACGGCCATACTGGAGGCTGCCCTCGACCGCTTCGCGGAACTGGGTGTCAACGGGGTGGCGGTACCGGACATCGCCAGTCGGGCACAGGTTGGCACGGGGACCATATACCGCTATTTCCAGAACAAGGAGGCGCTGGTCAATGCGCTGTTCCAGGAGGAGAAGCTGCGTTTCGGCGAGTACCTGGCACAGACCCGGAACCATCAAGGCTCGCCACGGGAACTGTTCGACCAGCACTGGCAGCAGATGGTCGGGTTTGCCCGGGAGCATCCCAAGTCCTTCCGGTTCCTGGAATTGCAGGACCACCTGCCCTATCTGGACGACAGCTCGCGGGAGCTGGAACGCCAGGTGCTACGGCGACTGGTGACACCATCAAGGAACCTGCAGCAACAAGGGGTGTTCCGGACGGACATTCGCGCCGAAATTATCATGGCGACGGTCTGGGGCGCTTTCGTCAACCTGATGAAAGCCGAACGTGCAGGCTATATCGAACTGTCGGACAAGGACATCAACGATGCCCGCGACGCCTGCTGGCGGATGTGCGCCAGCTAACGATTCACCACCCCAGGATTAAGCCTGGACCAGGACATCCCACAAAAAGAACAGGAAGTTGATATGGCATACTGGAAAAACCGTCAGGGACACATCCGTTCACGATTCCTGACCACCCTGATGGCGCTGCTCCTGACCGCCCTGCTCAGCGGCTGTGAGTGGGAACTCTTCGACAAGAACGCCGACGGAGAGGATGACGACGACGAGCCGACCCCCGTGGCCAGCCAGATAACCGGTCTGGAATTGGGCGTCAGTGACCTGGACATATCGCTGCCGGTCTACCGGAACGGCCTGGATATGAGGATCGTCGAACAGACCACCACCGACAACAGCCGGCGGGTTACCCTGGAGTCGCCGGGTAGCCCATTGCAGGCCACCCTCACCCTGATCGAATTTACCGACGGGCTGGGCCGTAACCTGCAGGATAATCCCGGCAAGATTGTCTTCTTCACGCCCGATGCCGAGGCCCTGGCCAATCAGTTCGAGAGGTCTGGTGGCGTGGTGACCCTGCCGCCCGAGGAACAACCGGGCTTTGGTGTCGTGGGTTTCGGACGCGATCCCGACAACAACCTGATCGAGATCGTCGGGTCGCCCGACGCTCCCCTCATCATGCTGGAGGCCGTTGGTATCGGTGCCAGCGACCTTGAGGAGGCCCGGGACTTCTACCGTGACCAGGTGGGGCTGACCGAACGGCAGTTCATTGAAACCGAAAGCTACGATGAATACATCATGGGCACCCCGGAAGGCCGCCGTTCGCTCTCCCTGGTACTGATGCACTGGAAAGATGATGTGGAGCGACGCTATCAGGGCAATGTCACCCGGGTGCGCCTGATTTCAGAAGATCCGGAGGAAGTCACCGAACGGACCTTGTCCGAGGACGATGACCAGACCCAGGACCTGGACGGCAACCAGCTCATCATCGACGATGAGCCGGCGGACCTGACCGTTCCCGCTTCCGGGGACTGATCGTCAGCAGCAGCCTGCTCCGGATCACTGCCGGCGCCGCAACC